>NZ_CAUIXH010000010.1:0-78094 GCF_962707005.1 Neisseria basseii
GCAAAAACCCCCCCCCCCCCCCCCCCGCATTTGCGTAAGAAAGTGTAATCCCTTTAATCATAAGGGAATGTTGACAATTAGAGCGATTCTCCTAACTGGGTTATTACAATACAATGGGACTGTCAATAATTGTGTATGGCCGTTTGCCGTCCGGCGGCCGGAAACGTCAAAAGCGCGGGCGGTGTATTGCAAGCAGAGAGAATCAATGAACAAAATCTTCCGTGTCATTTACAACCGGGCAACCCAATCTTGGGTGGCAGTATCCGAATTAACCAAAGCACACAAAAAACAAAGCTCATCGAGTGCCAAAAAAAGTGCGTCCGGCTCTTCAGCGAACCTTATTAAATCTTCAGCCATCGCATTGTCGCTATTAAGCGGTAGTGCGGCTTATGCGGCTGCTGAGACTGCTGCAAGTGGGTTGATTCAGATTAATTCAACAAAAGGGACGACGGCTGCTGCAACAGGTAGCGACTCTATTGCTATTGGTAAAGATTCCAAGGCAAGTGGAAACGATGGAGCATTAGCAATAGGTAGAAACTCAACAGCCGATGGAAAGAACAGTAGTATAGCCTTAGGTAGCGACTCAAAAGCCAGTGGAGAAAGCAATATAGCATTAGGTTATCTAGCGAAAGCAGATAAAAATTTTGCTGTAGCTATCGGTAGGGGTGCTAGTGCTCAACAATATAATAATGCTGTAGCTATTGGTGCAAACTCACAAGCAAATGGTGCTACATCGTTGGCATTGGGAATGGGATCGAAAGCTACAGGTCACGATAGTTATGCCATAGGCTATGGAAGTGATGCCATTGGAACTACATCAATAGCGTTTGGTCGACAAAGTAAAGCAAGTAAAGACTATGATATTGTTTTGGGTTCAGAAGCTGAAACTCGAAATCTAGGTAAAGGTTATAGTATTGCCATTGGTGTTGGTGCTGTGTCGGGAAGTAACCAGGCTGTGAAAAATCTCAATGGTAATGATTCAGGCGGTGTAGCTATTGGTACTGGTGCTTATACCGGGGTAAATAAAACTAATATTTCTTTAAACTCTTCTGTTGCAGTAGGGGCCGGTGCTGGAGCAGGATTTAGAAAGTTAGATGCTAAGAACAATAATATGCCTGCGGAGAATGCGACCGATGTTGATAACAATGATGAAGTGCTGAAAAAAGCGTTTGGTGTTAAAAATGTTGCGGATTATAAACTAATAGCGGGAGGTGCTAATGGATACACAAATGTGGATATTAATGAAGCAACAGCCTTAGGCCGTAATGCACGTGCTATAGGAGACCAATCTGTGGCAATAGGCGCCCAAACTATTGCAGGTCATGGCGCTGTTGCTTTAGGTGGAAATGACATTACTCAATTTGCAAATAAAAAATATTACAAATCAACCAAAGAAAATTTTGATGTTAGAGAAACAATAGATCACAATCAAGATGCAAAAATATCTGATAAAACAATTAGTGATACTTATAATGATCTTGTTGGTACCAGGTTAGATACAGCATATAAGGCAACTTATGCACAAGATGGTTCAGTAGTATTAGGGGCTCAAGCTCACTCAAGCACACCATTGGGAACGGCACTTGGTACGAATGCTTTAATACGTAAAGGTGCATTTGGTGCAACAGCCATTGGTGCAGGTTCACAAGTTCAAGCTAATGCAGAAGCAGCGGTAGCAATTGGTATGGGAGCTTTTGCTAATGGTAAGTATGCAGTAGCGGCAGGTACGGCAGCGAAGGCAAAAGAATCTGCGGTGGCCGCAGGTTATCAGGCAAAGGCTGAAGAATCTGCTGTGGCTGTTGGTGATAGTTCTAAGGCGGCAACCTCTTCTGTTGCAGTCGGTCAAGGTGCAGTATCGGAAAAAGTGTCCGACATTGCCATCGGTCAAGGGGCGAAGGCTAAAGGTGAACAGGGTGCGATTGCGATGGGCTTGGGCACCATTGCACAAGGGCACTCATCTATTATGATTGGCGGGTCGGATATTAGCACGGCTGCGGATCAAGTTGTAAGCTATAGCAGAGAAAAAATGAACAAGGATGGCACACCTGAACTATACGATGGCAAAATTACGGAAGTAATCAATGGTAAAACTGTTACTCGTACTGTCAAATTAGTGCAAACCGAAACGGTGATGGGGAAAAAGCTTTCCGATGCGTACCGCGAAATCACTGGCTATTACCTGAATACCCTCCCCTTAGATTACAGCATCCCAGACAACAAAAATGGTCATGCCTCTATCTCGATGGGGATCCACTCTCTTTCTAAAGGAGCGATGGGCGTAGCGATTGGTACGGGTGCACGGGCAGATGCACTTGGTTCAATGGCATTGGGTACGGGTGCGCACGCCGGCATGCAAAATTCGGTAGCGATTGGTACGGGTGCCGTGGCTGATAAGGTGAGCAAAGGTACACGTCAAACAGATATTTCTTACGATGAAGACGGCAACGTGGTTGAAACCGGTTCAGCGAAGGCAAAATACACCTTCAGATGGGCGGGTGGTATTAACACGTCTGAAGGGGATGTGGTTTCCTTTGGTACACCGGGTGCGGAACGCCAGTTGAAAAACGTGGCGGCAGGTCGTGTGGCGGAAGATTCCACCGATGCGGTCAATGGTTCGCAGTTAAATGCGATCACCCGTTCACTTTCTCAAACCATTACTAACGGTTGGCAAGTGGGCGGCAATAATAAATTCCGCATGTCTAACATTGGTAGCAATGACCGTGTGAACTTCCTAGATGGCTTGGGCACAGCGGTTAATATTGCTGAAATTAATCAAGCAGAAGACACAAAGGGCAATAAGCTGGTCAAAATTGGGAGTGATTTCTATAAGGCAAGCGATTTTAACGACAAGGGTGAGTTGAAAGCCGGTGCACAAAAAGTGGCTGCTGCGGAGATTAAAAAACAACCGGCAGGTGCAAATGTTACATTTGATGTAAAAGAAGTGAACAGCACCTTGTCGGTTAACTCTGTAGGTTTGAAAGTTACCACGGGGGAAGTGACGGCAAATCCTGATGGTACGATGAATACGCCAAACAACACCACCAAAGCAAACAATGCAACGGTTTCAGCAGCGATGAATGCTGCTGAAACGGCATTGGTTGCTAGCCAAACAACATGGCGTGAGAAAAACGATGCGTATCAACAAACAGAATCAGCGTATTTGGCAGCGGATACTGCCTTAACCAAAGGAAAAGAAGCAGTTGAAGCAATACAAGCCGATATTGTAACAACAAAGCAAGAGTTACAGGCAGCACAAGACATATTAGCAACAGACAAAGCCGCACTTACAAGAGCAGAGAATGAGGTACAAAGAAACCCAAATGACACTCAAAAACAAAGTGAACTGAATCAAGCCAAAGAGAAGGTAGGGGGCTCTCAGTTTGTTGTGGATCAACGCGAACAAAAATTGGCTTACCAACAGGCAACATTGACAGAGCGTCAAACCCAAGTGTCTGTGTTAGAACAAGAAAAAAATAAAGCCGAGACAGTACGCAATACGGCAAAAGATGCTTATGATGTGGCAAATAGCGATTTAAACAAGAAAAAAGAGGCCTTTAATACTGCGAAGAAAGCCTTCGTTGACGCCGGAGCAAACCAAATTGCCACCGTACAAAACGTGGCGGATTCTATCAACGCAAGCGGTTGGACACTACAACAAGGTACAGCCGATAAAGATCTCGTTCAACCGGGTGATAAAGTCTCATTTGTTGACGGCGACGGCACAACTGTATCTGTTGAAAATACAGACAATAAAACCAGCACAATCAAATACAGTGTAAACCTTGGTGATGGTTTAGAAAAAACCGACGACAACAAAATCAAAGCCAAAGCGGGCGATGGTGTGACTGTTGGTTCAGACGGCATTAAAGTTAATACGGGTAAAGGCCTCAAAATTGATGCGGCTAATGGCAGCAAAGTTGCGGTTGATACTGATGATGAAACAATCACTGTCGGCACAGACGGCAAAGTGAAGGCGGTTACAGGCTCGACCGAAACGGTTACAGATACTAACAAAGGTACTGATGAAAAAGCGGGTCAAGTGCGTCCTGTTAAAGCAGATAAAGGCAAACTGGCAACAGTTGATGCGGTGGCAAATGCCGTCAACAATGCCGCGTGGAGCATTACGTCCGATACCGACGGCGGCAGCTTCGCAACGTCCGGTCATACCAAAACCACCGAAAAAATCAGCGCGGGCGGCAGCGTAACCTTTAAAGCGGGCGACAACCTGATAATCAAACAGGCAGGTACGGACTTTACCTACTCGCTCAATCCGATTTTAAGCGGGCTGACATCGGCAGAGTTTAAAGGCACAGGCAAAAATGCGCCGACCACCAAACTCACCAATGCAGGCATAACCATTACTTCGGCAACTGTAGGTAAGCAACCCGTTTCATTGACCGAAAACGGTTTAAACAACGGCGGCAATGCGATTACCAATGTAGCCGGCAACCTTGACGGCGCGAAAGCAAATACTCAAGCACCAACGACCAATGCGGCAGCACCAAATACAACGGATAAAGATGGTGATAAATACATTAATCCAAACAACGCCGCAACTGTAGGCGATGTATTAAATGCAGGCTGGAACTTGCAAGAAAAAGGCACGGCAAAAGATTTTGTTGCCGCCTATGATACCGTTAACTTTATCGACGGCGACGGTACAAGTGTATCTGTTGAAAATACAGACAATAAAACCAGTAAAATCAAATACAGCGTAAACCTTGGCGACGGATTGGACAAAGATGCTGCGACCAATAAAATCAAGGTAAAAGCAGCCGATAAGTCTTTAGAAGTAACAAATGATGGCGTTAAAGTAAAAGCCGCCGACAAAACTCTTACAACCGATGCCAACGGCTTAAAAGTTAATACTGGCAACATCACTGCTTCATCTGTACCAACTGTAGCCGATGCCGATAAAGGCAAAATCGCTACCGTAGACAACGTGGCAGATGCCATTAAAGCAGCGGCGTGGAAGGCGACAGCTGCAAAAACCAATGATGGTGAAAATGGCGGGACTATTAAAGAACAAGAAATCAAAGCAGACGATACGGTAACTTTTGAGGCGGACAAAAACATCAAGATTGCTCAAGATGGAAGTAAATTCACATTCTCGACAAAAGATAATGTTGAATTTAAATCTGTCAAAGTCGGCGAAGACAAAGACGGCAAAAAACCGGTTAACTTGACAACAGATAAAGCAACCGATGTATCCAATAACGATCCGGCAAATAAACCGACAACAGCATTAAATGTATCTTCAGACGGCAAACCGACCCAAATTACAGGCGTAGGTTCCGTATTGAATACGAACGCAGTGCCGACAATTCCTGCCGGTACGGCGACAGATGCCGCCCAACAACCAAAATTGGTTAATTTGGGTACGGCTCACGGTCAAACAACATTAGACAATAACGTACTAAATGCTGCGGCGACTGTACGCGATTTGGCAAATATGGGCTGGAAAGTCTCATCAGATAAAGCGACCGGTGCGGAAAATAAGTCATACAATGATGTTGTGAGAAATGCGGACGAAGTGAAATTCGTCGGCAAAAACGCAGCCAAAGTATCGGGTAAAACCGAGAACGGCGTACGCACCATTACCGTTGATGTGGAAGTGCCCGATGTTAAAACTGCCAAGCTGGTTTCAAGCACCGACGGTTCTGTGATTGCGCCCTCAACTGATTCCAAACTTCAAGACGCATTAAAAACTGCAAAAGACGAGTTGGCTGCTGCAGCGACACCTGAGCAAAAAGAAGCGGCTGAGAATAAAGTAAAAGCTGCCGAAACTGCATTAAATAACGCTTTAGACGATAAAGGCGTTGCCACGGCTAAAAACGTTGCGGATATGATTAACAATTCCGGCTTTACGCTGAAAACTTCCGCTGACGAGGGTAAGAAAGATACCGCATCGGCAGGCAGCGAAGTCATCAAACCGGGCAAAACCGTTGAAATGGTCGCGGGTAAAAACTTAACCGTGAAACAAGAAGCTAACGGTAAAGTAACTTACAGCTTGAATCCGGAATTAATTAACCTGACCTCCGCTGAGTTCAAAGCCAACGGCAAACCGACGACAAAAATCAGTTCAGACGGCATAGTCATCACGCCGAACGGCAAAACTTCGCCTACCGTCAGCTTGACCGAAAACGGCTTGAACAACGGCGGCAATGCGATTACCCACGTGGCGGGCAACCTTGACGGCGCGAAAACCGGTACGGACGCGCCGACAACTTCGGCAGCCAAACCGACCGCACTTACCGAAACCAATGCGGCAACCGTAGGCGACGTGTTGAACAGCGGCTGGAACATCCAAGAAAAAGGTACGGCAAAAGACTTTGTCAAAGCCTACGACACCGTAAACTTCGCACAAGGCGACGGCACGGACGTGTCTGTCAGCGTGTCTGACGACAAGCAGACCTCGACCGTGAAATACAGCGTCAAAGCTGCCGACAAATCTTTGGAAGTTGGCGCAAACGGCGTGAAGGTCAAGACTTCAGACGGCATCGAGACCACGACGGACGGCATTGCCGTGAAAGCCGCCGATAAAACGCTTACGGTCGGCAAAGACGGCGTAAAAGTCAATACAGGCGCGATTGCCGCAGCAAATGGCGGCAAGGTAACTGTTACCCCAAAAACCAAGGCAGACGGCACGACGGAAACACAGGCGGAGGCAGAAACCCGCGCGGCTTCCGAGATTGCCACAGTGAAAAACGTTGCGGATGCAATCAACAGCGCGGCGTGGATTGCCAAAGTGGAAAACACGGACGATAGTGTGGACACGCCGACCGAAAACGATAAAGGCACGGCAGTCAAGGCGGGCGACACGTTGAACCTGAAAGCGGGCAAAAACCTGCGTGTCAAACGCGACGGCGGCAACATTACCTTTGCCTTGGCGAAGGACATTACAGTTGAAACCGCCAATGTGGAAAACACGCTGAGCATCGGCAAAGATAGGGCGAAAGTCAATATCGCAAGCGGTGCAAACGGTCTGACCCTCGCCGGTACGGAAACCGCCGCCGATGGCTCGATAAACAACAAAGCACCGGTCTATCTGAACGGTATCAAGCCGACCCTGACCGACACCTTGGCGGGCAGCCCGACCACGAACATTACCGGCAACATTGATGCTGCCGCCTATCACCGCGCCGCCAGCGTTCAAGATGTGTTAAATGCCGGCTGGAACATCCGGGGCGCGAAACAGGCGGGCGGCAAGGTCGAAAACGTCGATTTCGTCCGCACCTACGACACCGTGGACTTCGTCAGCGGCAATGAGGCGACGACAGATGTTACCGTTTCCGCAGAAGACGGCGGCAAACGCGCAGTCGTTACCATTACCGCCAAAAACGAAGCCGGCAGCATTACGACGGCGGGCGGCAAGGTTGTCGTCGGCACAAAAGGGCAGGCAGACACCGACCCTAAAGCAGGGGACAAAGTGGCAAAAACCGGCGATGTGGCAAACGCCATCAATCAGTCAGGATGGAAAACCAATGCGACCAAAATCGACGGCAAGGCGGCAACCGACGCAAACAAAACCCAATTAATCAACCCGGGCGATGCCGTCAATTACGAAAACGGCAACGGCACGGTTGCCAATGTGGAAGTTACGCAAGGTAAGGACGGCAATCCCGATACCGTCAGCGTGAAATACGATGTCAAAGCCGACGACACGACCATTAAAGTGGGCGACGACGGTAAAGTTACAGCCGTAACGGGCGAAACGGAAACACTGTCGGCGGATGCAGACGGCAAGAAAAAAGGGCAGCTTAAAGCCAAAACCGGCGATGGAGGCAAGCTCGCCACGGTGGAAAGCGTCGCCAATGCCGTCAACAGCGCGAAATGGTATGCGAAGGCGGACAACGACCAAACCGCCACTGTCAGCGATACGGGTAAAACCACCGGCGACAATGGTGAGGCGATGGGCGCGGGCGATGCGTTGACGCTGACGGCAGGCAAAAACCTGCGCGTCAAACGTGACGGTAAAAACTTCACGTTTGCCACCGTCGAAAAACCAGAATTTGAAGGCGTAACGCTGAAAAAAGGCGGCAACACCGTCAATATCGCGCCGACTGCAAACGGTTTGGACTTAAGCAAACAACCCGCTGCGGCAGGTGGTGCGGCTCAACCGGTGAGTATTACAGGCGTAACTAGCGGTTTAGCGACTTATCCGCAAGTTGGCAACAAAGATACGCCAAAAACAGGCTTGGTTGATTTAAGCAAACCGACTACAGGCACTCCGGCGGTCGGCGACAATACCGCCGCCACCGTGGGCGACTTGCGCGGTATGGGCTGGGTACTTTCTGCCAAAAACACAGGCGAATCAAAGGAATATCACGATCAGGTGCGGAATGCGAATGAAGTGAAATTCGTGGGCGCGTCGGGCGTTATCGTTTCCGGTGAAACGAAGGACAATGTCCGCACCATTACGGTGGGCGTGGATCACCAGCTTGCGACGAACAATTCGGTCAAACCGGTGGAATATACCAAGAAAGACGGAACAAAAGTCTATCCGAAAACCGTAACTAAAAATGACGGCACGACGGAAACCAAGTTTTATCCGAATGCCGACGGTACGGGAGACGAAGTGCCGGCAGACGACGTAATCGTTTCGGTCAACGGCGCGAAAGGCACGACATCTCCGACCACCTTGTCGAATGTCAAATCAAACCTTCCCGAAACCCGCAACACGGCGGATGCCGACAATCCGACCGGCAAACCGGCAAGCAAATCGCAATCCGCCCCGACAATCGGCACGGCGGACGGCAATGTGAATGCGAACAACGCCGCCACCGTGGGCGACGTGTTAAACAGCGGCTGGAACTTGAAGGGCAACGGAAGCGCGGTTGATTTTGTCAGGGCGTATGACACTGTGAATTTTGTAAACGGCAAAGGTACGACGGTCAGCATCGAAACCGACGGCGCGGAAAGCCGGGTGAAGGTGGATGTGGATACGGCGGATTTGACCGCGTCAAACGGTAAAATCAGTGCGCCCGATTTGAAGACATTGGAAGATGCCGTGAAGGCGGCAAAAGCCGATGCAGACGCGAACCCGACGGATGAGACGAAAAAAACCGCATTGGTAAAGGCGGAAGCCGATTTGGCGAAGGAGCAAAATAAAGGCGTGACGGCGCAGAATGTGGCAAAAGCCATTAACGAGTCCGGCTTTACGCTGAAGACTTCCGCCACTGCCGAGGGCAAGAAAGATGCCGCATCGACAGGCGACGAAGTCATCAACCCGGGAAAAACCGTTGAAATGGTTGCGGGTAAAAACCTGACCGTGAAACAGGATGCGGGCGGTAAAGTGACCTATGCGACCAAAGACGACGTTGAGTTTGCAACTGTGAAAATCGGTAAAGATGAAGACGGCAAAAAACCGGTCAGCCTGACGACGGAAAAAGCCGTAAACGCAGGCAACAACGAAACAGGAAAAGAACCGGCAACGGCACTGAAAATCTCTTCAGACGGCAAACCGGCCCAACTTGTCGGCGTGGCATCGGTGTTGAATACAAGCGAAGTCAGCACCAAACCGAACGGCGATAAAAAGGCGGACGGTACGCCGGCAGAGTCGAAAACGGAAAAACTGATCGATTTGGCAGGTGCAAATGCCGCTCCGGTCAACAAAAACGCCGCCGCAACCGTAGGCGATTTGCAAAATATGGGCTGGGTGGTATCGACCAAAGACGGCAACGGTTATACCGATGTTGTGAAGAACGCCGACAAAGTGGACTTCAAAGGCGACAACGGTATCGAGGTGCGCGGAAGCACCGCCGCCGACGGCACACGCGTGATTACCGTGTCTGCCAAAGAAGGCAAGGTTACCAACAAAGTCGAGATAACCAAAAACGACGGCTCGAAAGTCGATGCGGTCATCATCGACGGCAAATACTATGAGCGCGATGAAAACGGGAAACCGAAGACGAAGACGGAAATTCCCGCTGCGGATATTAAATCGGCAGACAATGGCGGCTCGGGCTTTGTAACCGGCAACACGGTCGCCAATGCAATCAACAAATCCGGCTGGAACGTCGGATTGGCAGAAAAAGCCAAAGCGGATGCGGCATTCGGCGACAGCAAATACGCGCTGGATGCGGGCAAGCCGGAAAAAGTGAATCCTGACGACAATGTACACTTTGCCAACGGCAACAATACCGTCGTTAAAGCGGCAACGGTTGAGGAAGTCGACAAAGACGGTAAGACCGTAACCAACACCTACATCAGAGTAGATGCCGAGTTGCCGATAAGCCAGATTTCCGCTGTCGATGAAAACGGCAATAAAGTGGTTAAAGATGCAGACGGCAACTGGTATCTCAGCAAAGCCGACGGTACTGCCGACAAGACCCAGCCTAAAGTCGATCCGGCGAAAGTCCGCCAGTCTGCCAGCATGGATCCTGAGAACAAGGGCGACCGTTATACGCCGCTTGCGAAACGTTCCGACGATGCCGCGCTGACTGCCGATCAGAAAGACGCATTGTCCAAGCAGCAGGACCAATATGCCAAAGATGCTGCCGACAAGATTGCCAAAGAGCTGAAAGGTCAGCCTCAAGCTGTTATCGAAGCCGCTCAAAAAGCCGCAGCAGAAGTCGCACGGGTTGAAGCAAAAGACAAATACCTGAAAGACAACGGTTTGGACAAAGGCATCGGCGGCACGGTCATTACCAATGTTGCCTGGGGTCAGAAACCGGACGATGCCGTCAACGTCGATCAGCTGCAAAACAGCGGTTGGAATTTGGATTCCAAAGCGGTTGCAGGTTCTTCGGGCAAAGTCATCAGCGGTAATGTTTCGCCGAGCAAGGTAAAGATGGATGAAACCGTCAACATTGATGCCGGCAACAACATCGAGATTACCCGCAACGGTAAAAATATCGAGATTGCCACTTCGATGGCACCGCAGTTTTCCAGCGTTTCGCTCGGTGCGGGGGCGGATGCGCCGACTTTGAGCGTGGATGGGGACGCATTGAATGTTGGCAGTAAGAAGGACAACAAACCCGTTCGCATTACCAATGTCGCCCCGGGCGTTAAAGAGGGGGATGTTACAAACGTTGCACAACTTAAAGGCGTGGCGCAAAACTTGAACAACCGCATCGACAATGTGGACGGCAACGCGCGTGCGGGCATCGCCCAAGCGATTGCAACCGCAGGTTTGGTTCAGGCGTATTTGCCCGGCAAGAGTATGATGGCGATCGGCGGCGGCACTTATCGCGGCGAAGCCGGTTATGCCATCGGCTACTCAAGCATTTCCGACGGCGGCAACTGGATCATCAAAGGCACGGCTTCCGGCAATTCGCGCGGCCATTTCGGTGCTTCCGCATCTGTCGGCTATCAGTGGTAAGAGCTTTTTTCGCCTGTCTGCTGTTTGGGATAGGCGGAGAATCTGAAGGGAAGGGCGGCGATTTGCCGCCCTTTTTATTTGGGTGTGCCGCATTTTCAACTTATGCCGTCTGAAAGGGTCTTCAGACGGCATAGGTTTGTATGGGACAAAAGGATCGGCCTGCTTTATCGGAATTTCCCTGATGGCTGAGTTCCGCTTTGAAGGACGGGAAGATTTGGTTTATTGGCTTTTTTCCAATTCGGGCAAGATGCTGGATGTGTTTCATCGTATTTCCTTTTCGGTTGAAACCCCGCCCTTTAGAGCGGTAGAATCAGACTTTATTTGGGAGGGGGTAACCCCTTTCAAATCAGGACAATACATAGGGCGACGCTTTATGTGTCGTCCTGTGTGTTGAAACATATGCAATCCTATGCCGAAATATTCTCAAACCATCTTTCAGTATTGGTGTTCCACGGAGAACCCTTCGGCTGGTTTTGGACATTCCGATTCCTGAAGTAAAAAAGCCGATAAAACATCTGTATTGGAGCAGGAAATCTGGTGTCCATTCCGTGTTGTTGAGCAGGGCAATTCCATAAAAAATGCCGTCTGAAAAGGTTTTCAGACGGCATTGCTTTAAAACGGCAGGTCAGAAACGGTAGTTCAGGCCGAAGACAAACTCTCTGCCACGTTCGTAGAACGGTACGCGTGCCACACCGTCGGGGAAGCGTTGGCTGTGTGAACGGTATTTTTTGTTGTCGATATTATTGACGGCAAAGTTGACGTTCATATTGTCTTTGCCCAAAGGCTGCCGGTTGGCATAAATGTCGTGTACGCCGTAGCTGCTTTTAACGGATTTGACCATCCATTTTTTATTAATATATTGTTTTCTATAATCTTTAAAAAGGATGCAATATGCTTTTGATAAGTTAAAGTCGGGAAGCTGTTTTCAAATTTTATAGTGGATTAACAAAAACTAGTACGGCGTTGCCTCGCCTTAGCTCAAAGAGAACGATTCTCTAAGGTGCTGAAGCACCAAGTGGATCGTTTCCGTACTATCCGTATTGTCTGCGGCTTCGTCGCCTTGTCCTGATTTTTGTTAATCCGCTATATTGTGAGAAGCTGGATGACGGATGAGGGAAAAATAAATGCCGTCTGAATCTTCAGACGGCATCGGGAGATGATTTTCAGTTCTCGGCTTCCGGTTCGGTTACATTGGAAATTACAGAAGCGTCGGAGAGTTCGGATTCGTCTTCGGCAACACGTTCCAGCGATACCAAGGTTTCGCCTTCATCCAAGTTAATCAGTTTCACGCCTGCTGCGGCGCGGCCGGTTTCGCGGATTTGTTCGACTTTGGTGCGGATAAGCACGCCGCCGCTGGTAATCAGCATCAAATCGTCGGTTTCGCCGACCAAGGTTGCGGCGACCAAATCGCCGTTGCGCTCGCCGGTGTTAATGGCAATATTGCCTTGCCCGCCTTTGTTTTTACGACTGTAATCGGCAATCGGGGTGCGTTTTCCGTATCCGTTGGCGGTGGCGGTTAAAACTTGCAAATCGCTTTCTTCGGTTTCAGGAGCGAAGGTAATCAGGCTGACGATTTTGCCGTCGGCAGGCAGGCGCATACCGCGCAAACCGCCGCTGCCGCGGCCGGACGGGCGAACACCGTGTTTGCCGCTCGGCAGGGCGTTTTCGCTGTCGGCGGTTTCGTCTTCGATGCCGTCTAAAGTTTCGATGTCGGCATCTTCCGCTTCGCCGTTGTCGGATTTTTCCCAGTATTCGTTGAAGCGTATGGCTTTGCCCAAGTTGGAGAACAGCATGATGTCGTCCGCACCGCCTGTTTGCGCGGCGCCGACGAGGTAGTCGCCTTCTTTGAGCGCGATGGCTTTGATGCCTTGGGCGCGGACGTTTTTAAAGGCGGAAAGTTGGACTTTTTTCACCATTCCCTGCGCGGTGGCGAAGAAGACGTATTGGTCTTCGGGAAACTCGCGTACTGCCAAAATCGCGCTGACTTTTTCGCCTTCTTCCAACTGGATGACGTTGTTTATCGGACGGCCGCGGCTGTTGCGTCCGCCTTCGGGCAGCTTGTAAACCTTAATCCAGTGGCACTTGCCCAAATTGGTAAAGCACATCAAATAATCATGCGTGTTGGCAACAAACAGGGTTTCGATAAAGTCTTCGTCTTTGGTGGCGGCAGCCTGTTTGCCGCGTCCGCCGCGACGCTGCGCCTGATAGTCGGTGGTCGGCTGGATTTTGATATAGCCACCATGTGTCAGGGTAACGACCATTTCGCGTTGCGGAATCAGGTCTTCATCGGCAATGTCGCCGCCGAACGGGTTGATTTCGCTGCGGCGTTCGTCGCCGAAATTGGTTTTGGTTTCTTCCAATTCTTCGCGGATGATTTGGGTAATGCGTTCCGGTTTCGCCAAAATGTCCAAATAGTCGATGATTTTTGCCATAATGTTTTTGTAGTCGCCGACGATTTCTTCTTGGTCGAGGCCGGTCAGGTTGCGCAGGCTCATGCGCAGGATGGCGTCGGCCTGGATTTCGCTCAGATAATAGCCTTGTTCCTGCAAGCCGAGATTGGCGGGCAAACCTTCGGGACGCGCCATGCGCAGGTCGAGGTCGGTACGGCTCAACATGTCTTCCACCAAGCCGCTGCGCCATGCGCGGGACAACAGTTTTTCTTTGGCTTCGGGCGCGTCGACGGATTCTTTAATCAACCGAATCATCTCGTCGATATTGGACAGGGCGACGGCTTTACCTTCGGCGATATGGCCTTCATGACGCGCTTTTTTCAGGCGGAACAGGGTGCGGCGGGTAACGACTTCGCGACGGTGGCGCAGGAATTCCGCCAAAATCTGTTTCAGATTCAACAGGCGCGGCTGACCGTCCACCAAGGCAACCATGTTGATGCCGAAGCTGTCTTGAAGCTGGGTGAGTTTGTAGAGTTGGTTTAAAACGACTTCGGCGTTTTCGTTGCGTTTCAATTCGATGACGACGCGCATACCGGATTTGTCGGATTCGTCGCGCAGGTCGGATACGCCTTCCAAGGTTTTTTCGCGCACCAGCTCGCCGATTTTTTCCACCAGCTTGGCTTTGTTCACCTGATACGGGATTTCGTCGATGATGATGGCTTCGCGTTCGCCGTTTTTGCCTATGGGTTCGATATGGGTCTTACCGCGCATAACAACGCGACCGCGGCCTGTTTTATAGCCTTCGCGCACCCCGCTCAAGCCGTAGATGGTTGCCCCAGTCGGGAAATCGGGGGCTTGCAGGATGTTGATCAATTCGTCGATTTCGGTTTCGGGTTCGTCCAAAAGACGCAGACAGGCGTTGATGGTGTCGGTGAGGTTGTGCGGCGGGATGTTGGTCGCCATACCGACGGCGATACCGGACGAGCCGTTGACCAACAGCGCGGGGAAGCGGGTCGGCAACACCAGCGGCTCGTGTTCGCTGCCGTCGTAGTTCGGGCCGAAATTGACGGTTTCTTCTTCGATGTCCGCCAGCATTTCGTGGGCGATTTTCGCCATGCGGATTTCGGTATAACGCATCGCTGCTGCGCCGTCGCCGTCAACCGAGCCGAAGTTGCCCTGACCGTCGATCAGTACATAACGCATCGAAAAATCTTGCGCCATGCGCACGATGGTGTCGTAAACCGCAGAATCGCCGTGCGGATGGTATTTACCGATGACATCGCCGACGATGCGCGCCGATTTTTTGTAGGCGGCGTTCCAGTTGTTTTTCAGCTCGTGCATGGCGTAAAGCACGCGGCGGTGTACGGGTTTGAGACCGTCGCGCACGTCCGGCAGCGCGCGCCCGACAATCACGCTCATGGCGTAGTCGAGATAGCTTTTTCGCATCTCGTCTTCAAGGCTGACGGGCAGGGTTTCGAGGGCGAATTTGTGGTCGTGGCGGATGGTTGCGTCGGTCATGGTTTCAATGTTTCGTATGGCAAAAATTGTTGCTTATTTTAGCATATTTTGACGCGGAACGGTGCGGCGGCCGGATATGCCGTCTGAAAGGCACGGGCAAAATGCGGCGGGAAGCGTCCGGCTTCCACAAATTTGTACAGGCGGCATTTCAGACGGCATTGGGGCATAATCCTTTCCATAGGAAAACGGGACGGAGGGGAAGATGGCGTATCGTGCCGATGACGGTGATTGGTGGGACGTATTGGCGTTTTTCGATTTGGAGGAACAGGTGGGTGAAGACGGTATCTTTTCGGATGGGAATGCGAGGAGGAAAAACGGGCGGATTGAAAAAGTTTGATGTGCAGGTATGTGTGCTTTCGGGACGGTCTTTGCCGAAGCTGATGCCGATTTTGGCATACCGTCCGAAGAAGGCTTTTCTGCCGGTAGTAGACCCTATTAGAGTAACAGATGTAATAATAACAAAAACATTATGAATAATACAGAAAAACTGCAAAAAGCTATTGCACAGGACGAAATTTTTGATTTTTTTAGTTGGAAAAGGAGAATATGAAATTAAATTGTATGAGGCAAATATGCCAACAGATACAATAACAGTTTCTCGTACTATCAAAAGCTATATACAATTAAACCCATATTTTGATAAATCCGAATTTTACAAAGCATTTTATGAATTAAGCAAATCGGAATGGTTTTGGTTGATTGTGTATTATATGCAAGATAGTGAATTAGATTTTATTTCTTTTACAAATCTTTTACCAAATTTGAGGGAACAAAAAAATCACTCTCAACACGAAATGAATGGATATGTTTTAATTTCGGTGATGATTGTCCTAATTTGTGGAGTGTTATAATGTACGAATTGAATGCAATGAATGGGAAAGGTATAAAATTACCTGACTTATCTGATTGGTAATGTTTCGAAGGATAGAATGGGGGCAATGCCGAAACGCCGGCGCACGTCATTAAAAAACGGACGCAGGCGG
This sequence comes from Neisseria basseii, assembly GCF_962707005.1. Taxonomy (NCBI): domain Bacteria; kingdom Pseudomonadati; phylum Pseudomonadota; class Betaproteobacteria; order Neisseriales; family Neisseriaceae; genus Neisseria; species Neisseria basseii. The sequence continues at coordinate 16,215 of NZ_CAUIXH010000010.1, forward strand.
AGGTTCGGCATTGCCTCCCGCAAAAATGTTATTTTTTGGATGTCCCTCCACGGCTTTTGTCTGTTGTGGACAGGTAGCTGGTATGTTCAGACGGCATGGCGTATGAAGCGGTTATGCCGTCTGAAACACGGTGCGGATTATAATGCCGAGGAAATTTCGTTGCGGAGTTTGTCGAGAAACCTGCCTTGGCGGACTTGTTGTGCGGCGGTGTCGTAGTCGTTGCGGGCAAATGACTGTTTCAGGCCGCAGAGCAGTTTTTCTTGTTCGGCGCGGATTTCGTTATCGAGATTTTTCAAGGATTCAAGGTCGTTGCCTGCCCGTGCCTCCATCAGCGTTTCGCGCCATTCCATTTGCTGCATAAGGAATTCGGGGGCGAAAGAGGTATGCTCCGGCGCGTCGGCATCGATACCCGATGTTTTCAGCAGGTAGGCGGCGCGGTCGATGGGATTTTTCAAGGTGCGGTAGGCATCGTTGATGGTGGAAGACATCATCACTGCCTGCTTTTGCTCAAAGGCGGAAGCTGAAGCGAATTTATCGGGATGGAAACGGGCGGCCAAGGCGCGGTAGGTTTGTTCCAAGTTTTCGGTGTCGATATCGAAAGCGGGTTCAATCCGGAAGAGGGTGAAATATTGGGACATAGTAGGATGATAAATGTAAGATTTTGGCAGAAAACTGTTTTTGCCTTATAATCTGCGGCTTCTTAAACGAAAGGACTGAATATGGGCGGCAAAGTGCAGCACAATAAAGGCAAAATACGCGACAATGCTTTAAAAGCCTTAGTGAAATCCGATTTGTTCTGGCACAAGGTGGAACGGAAAAGGAAAGGCAAAGGCAGCTACAACAGGCAGGAAGCGAAAAAATGGCGGGACGGTTTTGATACTGTCCCGCCGTTTTTATGCCTTAAACGTGGAAGCTCTCGCCGCAGCCGCAGGAGTCTTTGACATTGGGGTTTTCAAATTTGAAACCTTCCTGCAAACCTTCTTTGGTGTAATCGACTTGCGTACCGTCTAAATAAACCAAGCTTTTCGGATCGATATAAATGCGCGCGCCGTGTCCTTCGAAAATCAGGTCGTCGCCGTCGGCTTTATCGACAAATTCAAGGTTGTACGCCATACCCGAGCAGCCGCTGGTTTTCACACCCAAGCGTACGCCCAAGCCTTTGCCGCGTTTGGCGAGATAGTCATTGATGTGTTTTGCGGCATTCTCGGTAAGGGTAATCATATTTTTTCCTTGTTGTACCGACCCGGGACGAACCCGAAGCGGCGGGCGGTTCAGACGGCATTGCGGGACGATGCCGTCTGAAGGGCTTTATCTGTTTTCCTGACGTTTGCGGTAGTCGGCAACGGCCGCTTTTACCGCATCTTCAGCCAAGATGGAGCAGTGGATTTTTACCGGCGGTAATTCCAGTTCTTCGGCGATTTCGCTGTTTTTGATTGCCAGCGCGTCATCCAAGCTTTTGCCTTTGACCCACTCGGTAATCAGGCTGGACGAAGCGATGGCGGAACCACAGCCGTAAGTTTTGAATTTCGCATCTTCGATGATACCTTCATCGTTCACTTTGATTTGCAGGCGCATCACGTCGCCGCAGGCGGGCGCGCCGACCATGCCGGTGCCGACGGACTCGTCGTTTTTGTCGAAAGTACCGACGTTGCGGGGATTTTCGTAGTGGTCGATTACTTTATCGCTGTATGCCATGATGTGGTTTCCTTAATGTTTTTTGATGGTTTCAGTGGTTTGTTTGCCGGTTTTCAGACGGCCTGAGTTAGATTTTGCACGCGCCGCCTTCGCAGCCGTCGTCATTTTCCGAATCGACGCCGCCCTCTACGGTAACGCCGTCAAAATCTTCAAGCAGGTTGTCAAGATTGTCGAGGTCGAGTTCTTGTTCGTTCATGGGTTGCATCCTTAATTTGAAGGTTGTGGCATTGGGGTCGTCTGAAAAGGTCTTCGTGAGGTTTCAGACGACCTTTGTTGTTTTTAATATATTAGGCAGGTTGGTTTGTTAAACCCAACACTTCGAGTGGATTGATAGTTTTGTTGGGTTTTTAACCCAACCTGCGATTACTATAATTATCCAAAAGAAACATCTCTTGCTTTCTCATCATACAAATATTTTTGGCGAAGTACCGCAACATGAATTACAGCAGGAATTGTTACACGGTAAGCAGGACCTGCTATATCAATCGCAGTCCATAATCCTGTAATAGTCCAACCAATCGGGCCAGCTAAAACAGACATTGTTCTTGTTAAAGCTGCGTTACCTGCTAAACTTAGCCCTCTTCCTAAAATAGCCTTCATAATATAATTAACAATGATTAAGGTCAGCTGGTATGATTTAAACCCACCTGCTCTAAATACTGCTTGAAATATACCCACTAGTGCTTCTGGTGTAATTCCTGAAAAGTTTTTAAGTCCTAAATTTCTTGCCAAGTCTTGCAATTCAGAATGACTTAATTTTTCTATTGAATCCTCTAGAATTTTCATTAATAGATGTGTTTCTATCTTTTCAACTGATGAGCTATTGTTATAATTAACTTTTAATTTATCACATACATCAGTTAATACTTCCTTGTAAAGTATTCCTTCTCCTCCTCTTAATAATGTAGCAAAAGTATTTGCACCAAAACATTGAATTTCTGCTGCTATCAATTTCCAATACTGATGGTGGTCTGGATAGTATTCTTTATATGCGCTACTCTCACTTAATTCTTCTGTAAATCTTTTCTCACCATCTTTATCATGAGTTAGGCAATATACAAGGTCATTTAAATCTTCTGATTTAATCTCTGCCAAAAATTCCAGATCAGTGTCACAACGATACGCCATTTTTATATCCCTTTAGGAGTTAGAAATAAAATTAATAAGAATAGTTTTTTGGCTATCTGAAACAAAATCCTTCCCCTTTTTCAGATAGCCTATTTAGATTATCAATGCGCCGCCCATTCGATCGAGTTCAAATCAATCCCGTCTTTAAACATTTCCCAAAGCGGCGACAGTTCGCGCAGTTTGCCGATTTTGGATTTAATCAGTTCGGCGGCGAATTGCACTTCTTCTTCGGTGGTCATGCGGCCGAAGGTGATACGCAGGGATGAGTGCGCCAGTTCGTCGTTGCGACCGAGCGCGCGCAGGACGTAGCTGGGTTCGAGCGAGGCGGAGGTGCAGGCGGAGCCGCTGGATACGGCGAGTTCTTTTACCGCCATAATCAGGCTTTCGCCTTCGACGAAGTTGAAGCTGACGTTCAGGTTGTTCGGGGCGCGGTGTTCGAGGTCGCCGTTGATATAGACTTCTTCGATGCCTTCGATGCCTTTGAGGAAGATGTCGCGCAGTTTGCGGTAGTGCGCCATATCTTGTTCGAGTTCTTCTTTGGCGATGCGGAAGGCTTCGCCCATACCGACGATTTGGTGGGTCGGCAGGGTGCCGCTGCGGAAGCCGCGTTCGTGGCCGCCGCCGTGCATTTGGGCTTCGAGGCGGACGCGGGGTTTGCGGCGGACGTACAGCGCGCCGATGCCTTTGGGGCCGTACACTTTGTGCGCGGACATCGAGAGCAGGTCGATTTTGGCAGCTTCGACATCGACAGGCACTTTGCCGCAGGCTTGGGCGGCATCGACGTGGAAGACGATTTTGCGTTCGCGGCAGATTTCGCCGATGGCGGGAATGTCTTGCACCACACCGATTTCGTTGTTCACCCACATTACGGAAATCAGGATGGTGTCGTCGCGGATGGCGGCTTTGAGTTCTTCCAAATCAATCAAACCGTTTTCCTGCACGCCAAGGTAGGTTACTTCGAAACCTTGGCGTTCGAGTTCGCGCATTGTATCTAAAACGGCTTTGTGTTCGGTTTTGACGGTGATGAGGTGTTTGCCTTTGGTTTTGTAGAAGTTTGCCGCACCTTTGATGGCGAGGTTGTCGGACTCGGTCGCGCCGCTGGTGAAGACGATTTCTTTGGGGTCGGCATTAATCAGGGCGGCAATGTCGGCGCGGGCTTTTTCGACGGCTTCTTCCGCTGTCCAGCCGAATGCGTGGCTGTTGGAGGCGGGGTTGCCGAAGGTTTCGGTCAGATAGGGAATCATTTTTTCGGCAACGCGTTTGTCAACGGGGGTAGTGGCGGCGTAGTCGAGGTAAACGGGGGTTTTGACGGTCATGGTTTGCTCTTTCTTTTTCGGGTGTTATTTAATGGATGTGTGTAAATTGGACGACGCGGCTGCCGTCGCCGTTGTTTTTCTGTTCGATGATACTTTGCAGGGTAACGCTGCCGAGATAGTCGTTGATGGTTTTGTTTAAATTCTCCCAAAGATCGTGCGTCAGGCAGGGCGCGCCGTGGTGGCAGTTGGCTTTGCTGCCGCATTGAGTCGCGTCCAGCCGGTCTTCGGCGGCGGCGATGATTTGGGCGATGTTGATGCGTGCCGCCGGTGCGGCGAGGATGTAACCGCCGCCGGGTCCGCGCAGACTTTCAACCAGTCCGGCGCGGCGGAGTTTGCCGAACAATTGCTCGAGATAGGAGAGGGATATGTTTTGGCGTTCGCTGATGGCACTGAGTTTGACGGCGCCGGTTTGCGCGTTCATCGCCAAATCCAGCATAGCGGTAACGGCAAAACGCCCTTTGGTGGTCAGTCTCATGGTGGTGGTTGCCCGTGTCGGCTTTTTTATAGTGGGCGGAATTGTCCAATATCTGAGTGTTTTAGTCAAGTATGGGGGAGCTGTTGCCGATTGTTTGTTTAAATGGCGGTATAGTCTGATTTTGCTTTATTTGTTTTGTTTTTTTTGAATCAGTCGGTTATGTTTTTTGAGGAGCGGAGGTCGGGGCGTTTTGCCGGTAAGCGGTTTCAAAACGATTTGATTTATTTTCGATATTGATATAGATTATCTAAATCTTAGTGGTTTATTTGGGTATTGCCTGAAATGCCGTCTGAAGGCTCAAGCGGTTTCAGACGGCATATTCCATCAGGCTGTCAAACAGGGAAAAAACAAGATGAAACGTGATTTGAGCAAAATGACCTGCATCGAAGACTTGCGCCGCGTTGCTAAACGCAAGATGCCGCGTATGTTTTACGATTACATCGATTCGGGTTCGTGGACGGAAACGACTTATCGGGAAAATACTTCGGATTTCAAAGATATCCGCTTCCGACAAAAGGTATTGGTCAATATGGAAGGCCGAAGCCTGGAGACCAAAATGATCGGGCAGGATGTGAAAATGCCGGTGGCGATTGCGCCGACGGGTTTTACCGGTATGGCACACGCCGACGGTGAAATTTTGGCGGCGCGGGCGGCGGAGAAGTTCGGCATTCCGTTTACGCTCTCGACCATGTCCATCTGCTCGATTGAAGACGTTGCCGAGAACACTAGCGCGCCGTTTTGGTTTCAGCTTTATGTGATGCGCGACCGCGAGTTTATGGAAAACCTGATTAAGCGCGCGAAGGATGCCAAATGTTCGGCATTGGTATTGACCGCCGACTTGCAGGTTTTGGGTCAACGCCACAAAGACATCAAAAACGGCCTATCCGCGCCGCCGAAACCGACCATCGCCAATTTAATCAATCTGGCGACCAAGCCCGAATGGTGCATGAAAATGCTGAACACGGAACGCCGCACCTTCCGCAATATCGTCGGACACGCGAAGAACGTCGGCGATTTGTCTTCACTTTCTTCGTGGACGGCGGAACAGTTCGACCCGCGCTTAAGCTGGGACGATGTGGCGCGGATTAAAGATTTGTGGGGCGGCAAGCTGATTATCAAAGGCATTATGGAGCCTGAAGACGCAGAAAGGGCGGCGAAAAGCGGCGCGGACGCATTGGTCGTTTCCAATCACGGCGGCCGCCAGCTCGACGATACCGTGTCCGCCATCAAGGCATTGCCCGACATCGTCAGCGCAGTGGGCAGCGACATCGAAGTTTGGATGGACAGCGGCATCCGCAGCGGTCAGGATGTTTTGAAGGCGTGGGCTTTGGGTGCGAAAGGCACGATGATAGGCCGGGCGTTTCTGTATGGTTTGGGTGCGTATGGTGAAGAAGGCGTAACCCGTGCGCTGGAAATCCTGTATAAAGAAATGGATATATCTATGGCGTTTACGGGACACCGCGATATTCAAGATGTCGATGCCTCGATTTTGAGGGGTAAGGATTGGGGTAGAGAAACGGTTTAGATACTGAAAAATACGATGCCGTCTGAACACAGGGTTCGGACGGCATTATATTTTTCATTCCCGTTCAGGCGGCGGATGCCGCCGTGTTCATCAGGCGCAAGGCTTTCAGACGGCATATTTCCTTTTGATATTCTGCTAAACCGACAAATTCTCCGGTTTCAGTGTAAACGCGTACCGGCGTGTCGGAAGGTAGGTCTTCCTCGAAACGCGGACGTTGTCCGCAGCGGAGCATATGGACGGCATAATCGTTTAAAACGGTTTGGGGAAAGTGTGAAACCAATACGTCGCAGGGTAGCAGCAAGCTGTCGCGTTCTGTTTCGTTCAAATTTGCCAAGGCCTCAAGCGTGTGGCTTTGGGCGATAGTAAAGCCGGCGGTTTCGGTGCGGCGCAGGGCGGTCAGGTGGGCGAACGTGCCGATGTGTTTGGCGATGTCTTCGCTGAGGGTGCGGATATAGGTGCCTTTGCTGCAACGCACGCTTATCACAGCTTTGGGCACGTCAAACTCGGCAATATCAATGGCGTAGACGGTAATGTCGCGCGCTTTGCGTTCGATGACGATGCCTTTGCGCGCGTATTCGTACAGCGGTTTACCTTCGTGTTTGAGCGCGGAAAACATCGGCGGCACTTGGCGGATGTCGCCCGTTAAGGCTTGGCATGCCGTCTGAAATTCGGCTAAGGAAATATCGTCGCGGGCGGTGGCAACGATTTCGCCTTCGGCATCGCCCGTGCTGCTGGCTTCGCCGAGTTTCAGCGTGGCGGTGTAAGCTTTATCGGCATCCAGCAGGTATTGGGCGAACTTGGTCGCTTCGCCGAAGCAGACGGGCAAAAGTCCGGTTGCCAAAGGATCGAGTACGCCGGTATGCCCGGCTTTTTCGGCATGGAACAAACGCCGCGCTTTTTGCAGGGCGGTGTTGCTGGAAAGGCCTTCGGGTTTGTCGAGAAGAAGAACGCCGTTGACCGGGCGTTTGGCGGGTTTATTGGTCATATCAATTAGGGAATATTAATGTTCAGACCGTCTGAAAGGGTTCGGACGGTTTGCGTGTCAGCTTAATTCTTCATTCAATAATTCACGAACAGAGTGTTTTTCATCAATTAGATCAACGCTGATTGCATCAAAGCCATTTCGTTTTAATGAGTCGAAACTAATGATGCGACCATCAATTAAGGGGACTTGTCCTTCAGAATTGACGAAATCTTCATATTCATCTTCGTAGTCTATATTGTAATAAAGATGGATCAGAACCCGGTAAGCATACTCATCCAAATCAGTTAACATTCTGTTTTGCTTTTGATTTGGGCTATATTTGTCGCAAAACATAGCGTTATAGCCATGTTCCGCGCCATCAAACAATACGATTTCATCGCCGCTTACAGCTTCTACCGCCACAATTTTTACCGGCGCCTTATCAGTATCGGTAATCAATCCGTCAAAAGGCTCTCCATAGTAACGGATGCGGAAAGTATCCCTACCTTGGCAGGATAATGAAAAGCAACGATGCACGCCTTCAATTTGCAGGCTGTCACTATGTGCATAGGCGGCTAAATGTTCGGGAATCAGATTGTTCATTCTGGCAGTATCAGTCTTCAACCGGTTTTTCCGCCGCCACTTGGTCGATAAGGGCGGACAGGTTCAAACCGCGTTCCAAGGATTCGTCGTATTTGAAATGCAGCTCGGGGATTTTGAACAGCTTGATGCGTTTGGCCAATTCGCTGCGGAGGTGTCCGCGCGCGTGTTCCAGCACTTCTTCCGTAATTTCGCGCGCGTCTTGGTTTAAAACCGTATAGAACACGGTTGCATGACTGTAATCTCGGGTGACTTCGACTTCGTTAATGGTGATGAAGCCGGCGCGGGGGTCTTTCAGTCCGGTACGGACGAGTTCGGCAAGCTCGCGCATAATTTGTTCTTTGACACGGTCTTGGCGGGCGTAGCCGCGTTGGGGTTTTTTCATGAATATCCTCAGATTTGGTTTCAGACGGCATTTTTGCCGCCGGGGCGGTTGCGAAGGGGCATATTATAGCCGAATCGGCGGGATTTTAAGGTAATACGCGGCAGGATGTCCTTGGGATCACAAGAAGGCAATACAAAGACTTCAAGGGTATAAACATTGGTCTTGTGATAAGAATAAACATTTCTTGTTTTTCTATGATTTGTGGTCTAAATATACACTATGTTTTTATCGGAAAAGCGGTTGGGTTTACAGAATGGGAGTTAACAGCGGGGGCAGGAGTAGCACAGTTGAAAGATAATAATCGAAATTTGGGGGCATGGGTTTCTCAATACATTCAAAATCGGATTAGAGAACTTTGGGATGCAGATTTTTTAGCAGCTTTTGATGATGCGAGTGATAATGAAGCTATCAAAATAGGTTTCAGACTATATAATAGATACGGAGGAACTCCTTCTTTTTTAACGGCTCAAGTTATCTTAGATGAAATCTATAAATCTTATCAAGATAACAAACCTGTAAATATCAAGAAATGCCTAAATCATCAATATTCTTTTTAATTATATTCATTTTTTTGCTTTTTGGGTGTACAAGAAATAATGTGTCGTCAGATCATCAAATGTTAGAGCATTTCAATCTCTACGAGTCTGAATTTGAGAGATTGAGAAAAATTTCTGTTAAGTACGATGGATTTCATTATACCCCTTATGACGAAACAGATAGTACAGCCTATGTTATTTCATCTAAAGATAAAAAGGAATTGGACTCTTTAATCAAGAGACTGGATATTATTAGTATACAGTATGATGGGATATCAGAAGTATGCTTGCTCTTTCATACATGGGGTGTTTCTATCAGCGGAGGGTACAAGGAGTATGTCTATACTCCAAATCTTGAGGATCATATAAAGAACTACGATAAAGAGGTTGCCTTAGATCCCAGCACTGAAATGTATATCGTAGAAAGAATTACGGAGGAAGATTTGGATCAAGTTGCTCAAAGATATTCTGCAAATATAGAGTTATATCGTCCTATAAAAAACGGTTGGTATATACATCTCAGTCGAGAGAATTGATTCTTGAGATGTATGCTATTCTTTTATATTGATAAGCACGGATATAGTTATTATACTTGGCAACCCGAACGGCGCGTGCCGTTTCTGCAACGCATACATTGTAAAGAAAGCCATGTCCAACGAAAACCGTACCTGTTCCTTTTGCGGAAAATCCAAATCACACGTTAAACATTTGATTGAGGGCGAAAACGCCTTTATCTGCGACGAATGCGTCTCAAACTGTATTGAAATATTGCATGAAGACGGAAATGACGGCACGTCTTCGGAAAGTGCCGGAAGGGAGTCGGAAGAATCTGGCAAACTGCCCACGCCCGCCGAAATCGTCGCCAACCTTAACGACCACGTTATCGGTCAGGAACAAGCCAAGAAAGCCTTGGCGGTGTCGGTGTACAACCATTACAAACGCCTGCGCCATCCTAAAGTCGGCGGTAATGTCGAATTGTCGAAATCCAATATCCTGCTTATCGGCCCGACCGGATCGGGTAAAACCCTGCTGGCGCAATCTTTGGCGCGCAAACTGGACGTACCGTTCGTGATGGCGGATGCCACAACTTTGACTGAAGCAGGTTATGTCGGCGAAGATGTCGAACAGATTATCACCAAACTGTTGGGCAAATGTGATTTCGATGTCGAAAAAGCACAACGCGGCATCGTCTATATCGACGAAATCGACAAAATTTCACGTAAAAGCGACAATCCGTCCATCACGCGCGACGTATCCGGCGAAGGTGTGCAGCAAGCCTTGCTGAAACTGATTGAAGGCACGGTGGCTAGTGTTCCGCCCCAAGGCGGCCGCAAGCATCCGAATCAGGAATTTATCAACGTCGATACCACCAATATCCTGTTTATCTGCGGCGGCGCGTTTGCAGGCTTGGAAAAAGTAATCCGCCAGCGCACAGAGAAAGGCGGTATCGGTTTCGGTGCGTCCGTTCACAGCAAGGACGAGGATGCCGACATTACCAAGCTGTTCGGCATCGTCGAACCGGAAGATTTGATCAAATTCGGTCTGATTCCTGAATTGATCGGACGTTTGCCCGTGATTGCAACTTTGGAAGAGTTGGACGAAGACGCGTTGATTAATATTTTAACCGAACCGAAAAACGCCTTGGTCAAGCAGTATCAAGCCTTGTTCGGTATGGAAAATGTCGAACTGGCGTTTGAAGAAGGCGCATTGCGTTCCATCGCGCGGCAGGCAATGGAACGTAAAACCGGCGCGCGCGGCCTGCGTTCCATCGTCGAACGCTGCCTGCTCGATACGATGTACCGCCTGCCCGATTTGCAAGGCTTGAAAAAAGTGGTGGTCGGTAAGGCAGTTATCGAAGAGGGCAGGGAACCGGAATTGGTGTTCGAGTCCTGATGGCAAGCAAAACTGCTTCGGAACGCCGAACCACGTTTCCGAAGCGGTTTTTTGTTTCTGATGCCGTCTGAAGCCTTCCCGCCTTCAGACGGCATCTGTTTTCTGCCTAAGCGCGGTTTGCGGCGGCAAATTCTACCAGCGCGTTTTCCAGACGCGCCAAACCTTCCGCCATATCCTCATCGTTCAACAGCAGCGAAGGCGCGAAACGCAATACGTCCGCACCTGCAACCAAAATCATCACGCCGTGTTTCAAGGCGGCGGCGACGATTTCGGATGCGCGTCCGCGATAAGGTGCATCCAACACGCAGCCGAGCAGCAGCCCCATCCCGCGAACTTGCTTAAACACGCCCGTTTGTTCTCCCAAAGACCGCAATGCCGTCTGAAGTTTCTGCCCCTGACTGCGGACGTTGTGCAAGGTTTCCGGCGCGTTGATGATGTCGAAGGCGCGGCTGCCGACCGCACACGCCATCGGGTTTCCGCCGAAAGTCGATCCGTGCGTGCCGGGTTGGAAGGCGGCGGCAATCTTTTCTGTCGCCAGCATCGCGCCGATCGGAAAGCCGCAGCCCAAGGCTTTTGCCGAACTCAAAATATCGGAAACAACGCCGTAATGTTCATAGGCAAACAGCCTGCCCGTATGCCCCATCCCGGTTTGAACTTCGTCCAAAATCAACAACGCATTGTGCCGGTCGCACAGACGGCGCGCGGTTTGCAAATATTCCGCAGTGGCGGGCAGGATGCCGCTTTCGCCCTGTATCGGCTCGATGATGACCGCGCAGGTCTGTTCTCCGACGGCAGTTTCCAGCGCGGCAATATCGTTGAACGGAACGTGCGTAATGCCTTGTGGCAGCGGTGCATAATCCTTGCTGTATTTCGGCTGGCCGCCGACGGACACGGTAAACAGCGTGCGTCCGTGGAAACTGTTGATACAGGCGACGATTTCGCTTTTGCCTTCGCCGAAACGGTCGCGAGCATATTTCCTTGCCAGCTTCAACGCCGCCTCATTCGCTTCCGCGCCCGAGTTGCAGAAAAAAACCTTGTCGGCAAAACTGTGTTTCACCAATTTTTGCGCCAATTCCTGCGCCGGACGCGTCGTATAGATATTGGAAATGTGCCACAGCTTGTGCATTTGCGCGTTTAAAGCATCGACAAGGGCAGGGTGGCAGTGTCCCAGCGCGTTAACGGCGATGCCGCCTGAAAAATCAATATATTCACGCCCTTCCGTATCCCAAACGCGGCTGCCTGAAGCGCGTTCGGGAATCATCGGTGCAAAGGCGAAATTGGGGGTCAGATAGTTTTGCATAATTACTCCTGATTGCGGTTTTGCTCGGGATTATGCACCGTTTTTCAAGGCGGATAAAGGGAAATTGCCGACAATATCGGGCAGTGGTAAAAATAAACCTAAATATTTTCAACAAGATAGCTGAAAAATCAAAAAAATTTCAATAAAATGCTTGAGGCGCGGCAGCGTTTTGATTTAGACTCTCCCCCATATTTTTATCTTCAGACGGCATTTCATCATGCAAGGCAAAATGTTTACAACCGCTTACTGCTATTGGTACCACACAGACGTGCGGTACTTTTTTGCGCTTGCTTGAAATCCATCCCATACGCAAAACAGGCCGCTCGAAAACGGGGCGGCTTTTTTGTTACCTTCACACAGGTCGCCCGATTCGGCAACACACGACAGAATCAGGAAAATGACCATGAATGCAATGCCCCAAACCGCCGCACAAAACGAAACCCTGCACACTTGCAGCATTATTGTCGATGATGCGCAGGATTTTTCCCCCATACTTCTCGATGCAGGGCGGGACGACACACTCATCAGCGAATCGATGATTCCGCAAATCCGCACCGTTGCCGCCCTGATAGCCGCCGAACGGCACGATTTCAGCCGCATCAGTCCCGCCGAGTTTACCGATGCCGCCGATTTTTTTGCCGCACGGATTCTCGTATTGGGCGTGCGCTGCTTCCATCTGGATGTATCGCTGCTGCAAGTATTGAAAACCGCCAACAGCCGCGCCCGCCGCTTTGCCGAAAAACACCGCCTGTTTTTCACACCTGCGCAAGCCGAATTGAGTTTGAACAAACACAAAAACCGCCGCCTGCTGACCGTAGAAACCGAACACGAAGTCGAAAACAAAGGCAACCCCGTCGCCAACAGCCTCGCATTTGTCCGCAAACTGCACCCCCTGCCCCTGTAAACATCACGATTCGCCGGCAGAATGCTTGCCAAAATTCCCGACGGCGATACAATAAAACCGATTTTCCACCCGAACAGGACACACATGAAAAAAATCATCGCCTCCGCGCTTATCGCAACATTCGCACTCGCCGCCTGCCAAGACGACACGCAGGCGCGGCTCGAACGGCAGCAGAAACAGATTGAAGCCCTGCAACAGCAGCTCGCACAGCAGGCAGACGATACGGTTTACCAACTGACTCCCGAAGCAGTCAAAGACACCATTCCTGCCGAAGCACAGGCAAACGGCAATAACGGTCAGCCCGTTACCGGCAAAGATGGGCAGCAGTATATTTACGACCAATCGACAGGAAGCTGGCTGCTGCAAAGCCTGGTCGGCGCGGCGGCGGGCGCGTTTATCGGCAACGCGCTGGCAAACAAATTCACACGGGCGGGCAACCAAGACAGTCCTGTCGCCCGGCGCGCGCGTGCCGCCTACCATCAGTCCGCACGCCCCAATGCGCGCACCAGCAGGGATTTGAACACGCGCAGCCTCCGTGCAGAACAACAGGCGGTGCAGCGTTACCGTCCGACAACGCGCCCGCCCGCCAATTACCGCCGCCCCGCTATGCGCGGTTTCGGCAGGAGGCGGTAAATCCGTCGCACCAATGCCGTCTGAAGGGCTTTCAGACGGCATTTCGTTTCCAAGCGTTTGATGTCGGGATGGCAATTCTGACCCAGGTGCGTTGGCAGGGCGGCATTGTCATGTCGCCGTTGGGTTTTCAGACGGCATCATATCGAACCGTCAAACCGTAGGGCGGGATTTGGTGGGCAGGAATACCCACCCTGCATCTGAACCCCTTCTGCGTCATTCCCACGCAAGAAGGAATCTAGCTATTTGAATTTACGGAAATTTTCAATCGTTTCCAAAGCGGAAAAGGGTTTTTATTGCAGCCTAATCCTTTGGGTATCAAAGCCGGGCGGTGTTGAAACATTACAAAAATGCCGTCTGAAACTCGAAATCGGTTTCAGACGGCATTGGTTTATGCGGCAGGTTGGGGCTTAGCGGTCTTTGTAACGGCGTTCGCTTTTGCCTGCAAAAGAATCGCCGGCTTTGCGTTTACCTTTGAAGCCTTCGCCGGTTTTTTTGAAACCGTCTTTTTTAAAGCCTTCTTTCTTGAAACCTTCGCCGCGCGTTTTGCCGCCGAAGCCTTCTTTGCCCGGTTTATGATCGCCGCGCCGGCCGCGAGATTTTCTCTCGCCCCAGTCGCCTTTGCCTTTCGGCTTGCCGCCTGCGGATTTGCGCTTGCGGGTCGGTTCCATGCCTTCGATGGTCAGCTCAGGCAATTTGCGGCCGATGTATTTTTCAATTTTGTGGACTTTGACGTATTCGTTTACTTCGGCGAAGGTAATCGCAATACCGGTACGGCCTGCGCGACCGGTACGGCCGATGCGGTGGACGTAGTCTTCCGCCTGTTTCGGCAGGTCGTAGTTGATGACGTGGGTAATGGTCGGTACGTCAATACCGCGTGCGGCAACGTCGGTAGCAACCAAAATTTTGCAGCGACCTTTGCGCAAATCCATCAGCGTGCGGTTGCGCCAGCCTTGCGGCATGTCGCCGTGCAGGCAGTTGGCGGCGAAACCTTTTTCGTACAATTCATCCGCGATGACTTCGGTCATGGCTTTAGTGGATGTAAAAATCACGCATTGATCAATATTGGCATCGCGCAAGATGTGGTCGAGCAAGCGGTTTTTATGGCGCATATCGTCGCAATACAACAGCTGCTCTTCGATTTTGCCTTGGTCGTCCACGCGTTCGACTTCGATGATTTCAGGGTCTTTGGTCAGTTTGCGCGCCAGTTTGCCGACTGCGCCGTCCCAAGTGGCGGAGAACAATAAAGTCTGACGGTCGGCCGGGGTGGCTTTGACGATGGTTTCGATGTCGTCGATAAAGCCCATATCCAGCATACGGTCAGCTTCGTCCAAAATCAGCACTTCCAAGCGGTCAAAATCGACCTTGCCGCTTTGCATCAAGTCCATCAGACGGCCCGGCGTGGCGACAATCAGATCGACCGGTTTGCTCAGGGCGCGGGTTTGGTAGCCGAAAGACGCGCCGCCGACAATGCTGACGGTGCGGAACCAGCGCATATTTTTGGCATACGCCAGTGCGTTTTTCTCGACTTGAGCCGCCAGTTCGCGGGTCGGTGCCAACACCAAAGCACGCGGGCCTTTGCCCGGTTTTTCGCTACGTTTGGTCAGCCGCTGCAAGGTCGGCAGCAGGAAGGCGGCGGTTTTGCCGGAACCGGTTTGCGCCGAAGCCATGATGTCGCGGCCTTCCAAAGCAAACGGAATCGCCTGCGCCTGAATCGGGGTCGGGCTTGCGTAACCCTCGCTGCTGACGGCGGACAAAATGTTTTTATCAAGGTTCAAATCGGCAAATTTAATAGACATGGCTATCCTTGGAAGACAACAACGCCCGCGTCCGAAAGGTTCAGACGGCCTGAAGCAGGGAAGGGTAACGATACGGGGAATGTGAAGTTACAGGGTTGTCGCAAGCGGCTCGCTTGTGGTTTACATCGACGGCAACCTGCACAGATACGCTTTGCAAAATCAAAGCAACAAAAGAAACGCGCCCGGAAGGGCGGTTTAGGTTGGAAGGCGATGGCTTCGTATGACAAGATAAGCGGCGGATGGTATAGGGTTTGCCCGAAACGGTCAAGCAATCGGGCGTTAATTACAGTAAAATTGCCGTTTTCCACTTTATTCCGCCTGAAATCAATGACCGACATCACACCGTTTGCCAACCGCTTGGGCAAAAACATCAAACACCTTATGAAATGGGCGAAACGCAACGGCATCGAAGCCTGGCGCATTTACGACCGCGACATCCCGCAATTCCCTTTTGCCACCGATGTTTACGGCGATCGAATCCACCTTCAGGAATACGATACCGGCTGGCTGATGCGGCCCGAAGAATATGAAGCGTGGCTTGCCGAAGTCTTGGAAGCCGTTGCTTTCGTTACCGGTTTTGAACCCGAACAAATCCATCTCAAACGCCGCGAACGCCAAAAAGGTTTGCAGCAATACGAGAAAACCGGCAAGGCGGGCGAAGATTTCGTCATTGCCGAAAACGGCCGCAAGTTTTGGGTCAACCTTGATAAGTATTTGGATACGGGGCTTTTTTTGGATCATCGAAACACGCGCAAAAAAGTCGGCGAAACGGCGGCGGGCAAACGGTTTTTAAACCTGTTTTCCTACACCGGCAGCTTTACCGTCTATGCGGCGACCGGCGGCGCGGCATCCAGCGAAACCGTCGATTTGTCCAACACTTATCTCGATTGGGCGAAGCGCAATTTTGAATTGAACGGCATCGATATGGAACGGCACAAAATTGTCCGCGCCGACGTGTTCCAATATCTTCAGACGGCATATGGGGAAGGCAGGCAGTTCGACCTCATTGTGATGGACCCGCCCAGCTTCTCCAACAGCAAAAAGATGCTCGACATCCTCGACATCCAGCGCGACCACAAAAAGCTGATTGACGGCGCGGTGAAGCTGCTCGCTTCAGACGGCATTTTGTACTTTTCCAACAACCTGCGCAGCTTCGTTTTGGACGATTCGGTATCGGAACAATACGCCGTAAAAGACATTTCCAAACAATCCGTTCCCGAAGATTTCCGCAACAAAAAAATCCACCGGTGCTGGGAAATCCGCCACAAATCTTAAGGGTGCGAAAAAGCCGCCGGAATCTTCCGGCGGCTTTTCGATTGCGCTTTATCAGGCGATGGAGGCTTCGACAAAGGCGGTCAGCTGACCTTTTGCCAATGCGCCGACTTTGGTGGCCACGACTTCGCCGTTTTTGAACACCATCAGGGTCGGAATGCCGCGCACGCCGAAACGGGACGGGGTAGCTTCGTTGTCGTCGATGTTGATTTTGACCACTTTCAGACGGCCTTCAAATTCGGCGGCAATGTCGTCCAAAATCGGGGCAATCATTTTGCAGGGACCGCACCACGGAGCCCAAAAGTCCAGCAGGACGGGGAGGTCGGATTTCAAAACATCTTGCTCGAAGGCGGCATCGCCGGTGTGTACGATTAATTCGCTGCTCATTATTTTTCCTTTTCGGTTGGGATTGGCACGATAGCGTGCAGGATAGGGCTTGGGCATAAAAATTTCAAGTGGGCGGGCGGGATAATAGTTTTTCTGTACCGCCCCAATCGCCTTTGCAAATTCTAAAAAACGGTTCGGACAGTATTTTATTTTTGAAAATTACTTTTATTATCAAAATGTAAGGAATGTTTTTGAAGCTGTACAGAAACGCGCGGGCGGTGTATGCTCCGTTTAAATAGATTCTTAAAGTATGAATGTTCAAAACCAAACCCGAAACCCTATAAAAGGAACACTGCGATGACTGATTTTTCCGTTTGGGAAACCGCCCCCTTTGGTGCGACTGTCGATCATATCCTGCAACGATACCACAATGTACACCGTGCACAATTTGAAGAATTGGTGCCGCTGGCGCAAAAAGTGGCCCAAGTCCATGCCGATACCTTTCCGGCGGAAATTGCCGGGCTGCTTGCCTATATGCAGAACGAACTGCTGATGCATATGATGAAAGAGGAAAGGATGCTGTTTCCGATGATTAATCAGGGTGTCGGTCGGGGTGCGGCGATGCCCATCAGCGTGATGATGCACGAACACGAAGAACACGACCGCGCCATCGCACGGCTCAAAGAGCTGACCGACAATTTCCAAGCGCCCGAAGGGGCTTGCGGAAGTTGGACGCGCCTTTACGCGCTGGCAAAAGAAATGGCGGACGATTTGAACGACCACATTCATTTGGAAAACGATATTCTGTTTGCCCGCGTACTTGCTTCTTAAGGAACGGGAGCCGGATATTTCCATGCCGTCTGAAACACGGTTTTCCGTTTTAGACGGCATTTCCACGTTTCAGCCCAACAATTCGGGCGGAATGCGGCACACGGGAATCGGGTTGATTTTGTGCTGCATCGCGTGATGAAGCCGCGTATAGATTTCCAAAACTTCGCGCCGCCGCCCTTCAAAATCTTCGGGTTTGCGCGTGCCGTACACGCCCATTGCCCACTCCAGTTCGGGATAGCTTGCGCCCATCTGTTCCTCGTCGGTGCGTTCCGTATCCCACAGACCGTCGGTCGGAGGGGCTTTTTGAATCGCCTCGTCCACGCCCAATGCTTCGGCAAGCCGGTAAACCTGCGTTTTGGTCAGGTCGGCAATCGGGCTGATGTCCACGCCGCCGTCGCCGTATTTAGTAAAAAATCCCACGCCGAAATCTTCAATTTTGTTACCTGTCCCCGTAACCAGCAGTCCGTGTATCTGCCCGTAGTAGTACAGGGTCAGCATACGCAGGCGGCTTCTGGCGTTGGCGAGGGAAAGCGGCTGATTGTCAAATGCCGTCTGATGAACGCCGACGGTTTGCTCAAAGGTCTGGAAGGTGTCGGTCAGATCGACCGTTTGTGCGCTTACATTGGCATATTGCCGTTGCAGATTGCGGATGTGCAGCCTTGCCCGCTCAAGCTGGTCTGGGTGTTGGCGTATCGGCATATCCAAAAGCAGCGTGGGGCGGCCGGTGCGGGCGGCGAGTGCGGAGACGACGGCGGAATCGATGCCGCCGGAAACGCCCACGACAAACCCTTTTGCATTTGCTCGGGCGGCGTATTCGTCCAACCATCGGACAATATGTGTGATAACTGCCTGCGTATCCATTTTTCCTCCTGTCGAAAATATCCGCATCATAGCCTGCCGGCGGTTTAATTTGAATAGATTGCGGGCGGGTTGATGAATATTTTTCCCATTCCCCGCTTAAAAAAGTCATACGGGAAAAGGCGGGCGGCAAGATGGCGCGTGTTATAATATTGTTGACAATTTAGGCGGCCCAATGCCGCCTTGGGCTTCAAAACACATTCATATTTTTTATTATTTGATTGATTCGATGTCTGATTTTTTTCATTCTGACGTGTTGTCCGTTTCCGAGTTGAACGCATTTGCCAAAAGTATTTTGGAAAACCACCTTGCAGGCCTGTGGATTGCGGGCGAAGTGTCCAACCTGACCCGTGCCGCCAGCGGGCATTATTATTTCTCGCTCAAAGACAGCCGCGCACAGGTGCGTTGCGCGATGTTCAAGGGTGCGGCGGCGCGTTTGGCGAAGCCTTTGAAAGAAGGCGACCATATCGAAGTATCAGGGAAAATCAGCATTTACGAGGCACGGGGCGAATTTCAGATTACCGTAAACGAAGTACGGCTCAAAGGTTTGGGGCAGCTTTACGAAGCCTATGAGCGGTTGAAGGCGCAGTTGCAGGCGGAAGGCGCGTTTGCGGCGGAACGCAAGAAACCTTTGCCCGCCCGTCCGCAATGTATCGGCATCGTAACCAGTCTGGCGGCGGCGGCATTGCGCGATGTCGTTACCACCTTGAAACGCCGCGCGCCCGAAATTCCCGTTATCGTTTATCCGACCGCCGTTCAAGGCGCGGGCAGCGAGTTTCAGATTGCCCAAGCGATTAAAACCGCATCGCAACGCGCCGAATGCGATGTGCTGATTGTCTGTCGCGGCGGCGGCAGCATTGAAGACTTGTGGGCGTTTAACGAAGAACCGGTCGTACGCGCCATCGAAGCCTGCACGGTTCCCGTCGTCAGCGGCGTAGGCCACGAAACCGATTTCACGCTCGCCGACTTCGTCGCCGACATGCGCGCGCCCACGCCGACCGGCGCGGCAGAATTGGTCAGCCCCAACCGCCAAGAATCGCTGCACCGTCTCGCCCAAGCCCAAGGCCGTCTGAAAACCGTTTTGGAACAACGCTATTTCGATGCCAGCCAAAAACTCGACTGGCTGGCGCGGCAAATCCGTCATCCGCGCCAAAAACTCGACGAACAGCGAGCTTCAATCGGCAAGCTGGCGCAAACGCTGTCCTATTCGATGACGCAAAACCTCCGCGCCCACACCGCCCGTTTTGAACGCCCAACCCAAGCCCTGCAACATTGCCGCCCCGATATTTCCGTTTGCAAAAACAACATCGTCCGCCTTCAGACGGCATTGCCTGCCGCCTTCCGCCAACTGCTCGCCCGCCGCCGCCAAAGCCTGACTGCCCAAGCCGCATTGCTCGAAGCCGTTTCGCCGCAGCACATTCTGGAGCGCGGCTTTTCCGTCGTCAAAAACACACGCGGACAAGTCATCCGCAACGCCGATGTTTTGAAGCAGGGACAGAAGCTGCACATTATCTTCGCCGACGGCGAAACCGACGTGCGCGTAAGCAAAGAACAAGGGCAGCAGGATTTGTTTGATTGTATTTAAACTCAATCGGAAAAACCGCTCCCCCTCTGCCGTCATTCCCGCGAAAGCGGGAATTCGGAAGCGGAAAGTCGCTGGGGTTTATCAGAAATGACCGAAACTCAAAAAACCGGATTCCCGCCTACGCGGGAATGACGAGTCAGAAGTTACTCGAAACTTAAAAAAACGAAATCGAACGAACTGGATGGATTCCCGCCTGCGCGGGAATGACGATTGATACGTTTCGATAATTTATTGAAGATGGCTGAAATTCAAAGTTACAGAAATTTATAAACAAAAAACAGCAACCCGCCGCCGTCATTCCCGCAAAAGCGGGAATCCAGTCCCTTGACCTTAAGATAATCTTTAATTCGTCATTCCCGCAAAAGCGGAAATCCGGAAGCGAAAAGCCGCAGGAATTTATCGGAAAAAACAGAAACCTCTCCGTACACCCGAAATGTTTCAGACGGGGCATCTTGGGGCGGATAAAAACCCGACCCGATATTTTTTTATAATTTTCAATAAGTTTTCATTGAGCAAATGAAATTTTATTTTTCAACTGACAGAAAGAGGATGTTATGAAGTTTTTAGACCGTGAGGCAAGCATTGCCAAGCCGGGTTTCAACCGTTGGCTCGTACCGCCCGCTGCATTGGCGGTGCACCTTGCCATCGGGCAGATTTACGCCTATTCCGTATTCAATGCGCCGCTGACCAAACTTGTCGGCATAACCGAATCGGCGGCCGGAGATTGGAAGCTGACGACCGTAGGTTGGATTTTCAGTATCGCACTCGCGATGCTGGGCGCGTCTGCCGCCCTGTTCGGCACATGGATGGAACGGGTAGGGCCGCGCAAAGCCATATTTGCCGCCGCCTGCTGTTTCAGCCTGGGCTTTTTCGTATCCGCATTCGGCGTGAGTACGCACAACCTTTTCCTGCTCTATTTGGGCAACGGCGTTATCGGCGGCATAGGCTTGGGTTTGGGCTACATCGGGCCGGTTTCCACACTGATGAAATGGTTTCCCGACAAGCCGGGTATGGCGACCGGTTTGGCGATTATGGGTTTCGGCGGCGGCGCAATGCTCGCCTCGCCGCTTTCCGTATCGCTGATGAACGCCTTTTCAAACGCCGCTTCGGTCGGGGTTGCCGAAACCTTTGCCGTATTGGGCCTGCTTTACCTCGCACTGATGATGTTCGGCGCGTTTACCATCCGCGTACCTGCCGACGGCTGGAAACCTGAAGGTTATACCGCGCCGAAAACGCAAAACAAGCTGGTCAGCAGCAATCATGTCAACGTGTCCCAAGCCATGAAAACGCCGCAGTTTTGGTTGTTGTTCTGGGTATTGTGCCTGAACGTAACCGCCGGCATCGGCGTATTGGGCCAGGCATCCGTGATGATTCAGGAACTCTTTTCCGAAACCTCAGCAGGCAGGCAGGCGGCAGTCGGCGCAGGTGCGGCGGCAGGCTTCGTCAGCCTCCTGAGCCTGTTTAACATGGGCGGACGCTTTTTATGGTCGAGCGTTTCCGACAAAATCGGACGCAAAAACACCTACACCATCTTCTTCGTACTCGGTTCGCTGCTGTATTTCGCCGTTCCCTCCATCGGCGAGGGCGGCAGCAAAGCCCTGTTCATCATCGGCTTTTGCGTGATTATTTCCATGTACGGCGGCGGATTTGCCGCCATTCCCGCCTACCTGAAAGACCTGTTCGGCACCTATCAGGTCGGCGCGATTCACGGGCGCATCCTGCTGGCCTGGTCAACTGCTGCCGTCATCGGCCCGGTACTGGTCAATTACATACGCCAAAGCCAAATCGACAGCGGCATACCAGCGGCACAGGCATACAGCGTAACCATGTACATTATGGCAGGCCTGCTGATTATCGGTTTGTTGTGCAACCTCGCCGTTAAATCCGTACACGAAAAACACCACGAAAAAGACATCAAAACCGCCGCACGCAGCGGCAACCCCGACGACGAAACCGCCATATCCGACGCTTACCTTGTGGGCGAAAAAGTTTCCGGCGGCGGCATATCGGTCTGGTGGCGTTGGGCATTGGCCGTCATACCGCTCGCCTACGGCGTGGTGATGGTCTTTGTCAAAGCACTCGACCTTTTCTCCTGAAAACGCCCGAATAAAATGCCGTCTGAAACAGCAGGTGTTTCAGACGGCATTTTGTGTTTTGGCGGGTTTAGGCTTTTTTGCGGCGGTATTCGCCGGGCAGCAGCATGTCCGCCCATTTGATGATGTTGGCGACTTCGGCGGGGTTGAGTTCGTAGAACTGTCCGCGTTTGAGGCGGTTGGGCAGTCCGATGGGACCGAAGCCGACGCGCACGAGGCGGCTGACGGTGAGCCCTTGGCTTTCAAAAATGCGGCGCACTTCGCGGTTGCGGCCTTCTTTAATCACGACGTTGTACCATTTGTTCGCGCCTTCGCCGCCTTGTTCGTAGATGCGTTCGACTTTTGCCAAGCCGTCTTCGAGCATCACGCCTTCTTCGGTGAGGCTGCGCATTTGTTCGGTGGTCAGCCCGCCTAGTACGCGCACGGCGTATTCGCGTTCAACTTCGAAGCTGGGGTGGGCGAAACGTTGGACGAGTTCGCCGGAGGTGGTGAGGATGAGCAGGCCGCTGGTGTTGATGTCCAAGCGTCCGATGGCGACCCAGCGGCTGCTGGCGGCCTGCGGCAGACGGTCGAAAATGCTGACGCGGCCTTGCGGGTCGTCGCGGGAAACGATTTCGCCTTCTTGTTTGTAATACAGGATGATGCGCGGCAGGCGGTCCGCCCATTTGAGTTTGATGATGCTGCCCTTGACGGTAACGTGGTCGTCGGGGGTGACTTTGTCGCCCAGTTGCGCGGTTTTGCCGTTGACCGTTACCCAGCCGTTGTTGATCCATTCTTCCATTTCGCGGCGCGAGCCGACGCCGGACGCGGCAAGCATTTTTTGCAGGCGTTCGGGTTCCATGCGCGATAGGTCGCTGCGGCGTTCTTTCAAATCGCGCGCGTGTTCCATAATTTTTTGGTTGGGATTGCGGACGACGAGTTTTTTGGCTTTGGCGGCGCGCTGTTTGGGGACGTTTTGAGGCTTGATGCCGTCTGAAGCTTTTTGTCCGTAAGGTTGTGAAGCGGCTTTGCGCGTTTCGTCTTTGGGACGGGCTTTGCTTTTGAAAGGTTTGACGGTTTTCTTGGCAGACGGGGCTGCGCCGTCTCGCCATTGGCGTTTGCTGGTGGGCTGTTTGGACATCATTTTTCCTAACTCGCCTGATAAGGCGGTTCTTCTGCGGCGTATGCGGCAGGACGGGTTGATAAAATGCCGTCCTCAGTCGGACGGTTCGATATTGTACCTGATGCGGCGGTTTTGCGGATGAAATCGTCGCTGCGGCTTTGGGGACAAAGTTTGTGCAACGGTTGAAATCGGTTTGCGTGCGGGAGTAGAATCTTTCAAATGATATAGTGGATTAACAAAAATCAGGACAAGGCGACGAAGCCGCAGACAGTACAAATAGTACGGAACCGATTCACTTGGTGCTTGAGCACCTTAGAGAATCGTTCTCTTTGAGCTAAGGCGAGGCAACGCCGTACTGGTTTTTGTTAATCCACTATAAGAGGAGCGGTAAATGGATTTGCACAATATTCGGGAAGATTACAGCAAACGGGAATTGTCGGAAGGCGATTGCGCCGACAATCCGATCGAGCAGTTTGAGCGGTGGTTGGATGAGGCGGTACGCGCACAGGTCAACGAGCCGACGGCGGTCAATGTGGCGGCGGTCGACGGACGCGGCAGACCCAACAGCCGTATGGTGCTGCTGAAGGAAGTTAATTCTGAAGGTTTTGTTTTCTTTACGAATTATCACAGCCGCAAGGGTCGTTCGCTGGATGCTCATCCATTTGCGGCGATGACGTTTTTTTGGCCGGAGCTGGAGCGTCAGGTGCGCGTGGAAGGGCGTGTTGAAAGGCTGGCGGAGAAGTTGTCGGACGAATATTTTGAGAGTCGCCCGTATCAGAGCCGTTTAGGTGCGTGGGCAAGTGCGCAGAGCGAGGTGATTCCGAACAAGGCGGTATTGGTGGCAAAGGCGGCGGCGGTCGGACTCAAACATCCTTTGCATGTGCCGCGTCCGCCGCATTGGGGCGGCTATATTGTGATTCCCGATTTGCTTGAGTTCTGGCAGGGCAGACCGAGCAGGCTGCACGACCGCATCCAATACCGTTTGCTGGATGGCGGCTGGATACGCGAGCGGCTGTCGCCTTGAACAGGAAAAAACATATGCCGTCTGAAAACCGGAATCAGGTTTCAGACGGCATTTTTTCACGGGGAAAATACGGACGGGAAGTTTTTTGTGTTCCGAACGGAAAGCCTGAATCCTCTTTTGAGGTTATCTAAAACAAGATTTAATTCAGTCCTAAGCTTCTCATGATGAAAAATGTAAACATGGTTTTCTATAACTTATTCTATAACTTGGCCGGTATGGATGCCTGAGCTGATAGTAATGTCATTTTTAGCATACACGGCAAGCACGCGCAGGGTGGGCAACTTGTTACCCACGCAGTATTTTCAGACGGCCTGAAATAAAATTCCGTGAAGCCCAAACCGCGTATGCATGAATGCACACTCTACCATTTCACGATTAGTATGTTGCACAGGCTACGCAGACTAAATATTTATATTCTGCATACCAATTTTTTTTGCCAACCTAAAAAATAATTTGCAAGCTTCATTATTTAATGTTTCTATATACTCATCAATATCAATTACATTTGTAATATATGATGTATTTGCATGCTTGTTAAATTCTAAATTTACAATTTTAGTGCCATTGACTAATATTTTATATATATCTTCTTCTTCCGGAAGTATAGATAAACAATAGGCACTTGTTGCTAAAAACTTCTTTTTTAAATCATCAATAAGAAATGTATTATTAAGCAAAATATCATTAAATTCATTTAATGACTGCTCAACTTCATTCTCTGTCCAAATTTTAGTTTTTTGATTACGTTGTTTCATTTTATTCTACTAATTATGTATTCAATAAACTCAAATCATCATTTGTTGGAATGGTAAGGTGATTTTCATTATTTCTAAATTCCCCATTAACATATTCTGTGAATGTACATGTTTTGCAGCAATAAACTAATCTATTAGTCTCGATTTCCTTCCATAAATCAAAACCATAGGTGCCATGGCAAATATTACATTCCATATCTGGTTCTTGAATAATAAATAAATTCTCTAAAAAATTTTGTAGCGATTGATAAATATATGAATTATTTCTTTGCATGGAAATATCTATTTGCCGTTTAAGAGCTTTTAAATCGTAAAAACTAATTAGTGATTTTTTTATTGGATAATTAGGGATATCTAAAATTTCTATATTCATAAATTCAGAAATATTTGAACGGTGATCTAAAAATTCTTTCTCTAAACCAGGATAATCATGTAACCATTTAAGAATTAAAGTTGCGAGTAAGATATGATCTACATTATTACCTATACCCTCTATTTTTTCTTTTAAAGAAAGTATTATTTTTTTTGCATAATTACTGCCCTTTTACTATACCGGGGAATTATGATGCGGACGGCGTGAATGCGTCGGAGAAAAACAAGTTTTCCGGTAGCTTATGCTGTTGCACAAACAGATTCTTTGCTTGTTCGGTCATAGCCGGAGAGCCGCAGGCAAATACTTCGTATTCCGACAGGTCGGGGTGGTCTTGTGCCGCAATGTCTTGTACGTGGCCTTTTCTTCCCTGCCAGCCCTCTCCGGGGCGGGACAATACGGGGGTGAAGCAGGCGTTTTTCAGACGGCATGCCAACCCTTGTGCTTCTTCGAGAGCATACAAATCATCTTGATGACGCGCGCCCCAGTAGAAATGGACGGCGCGGCTGCTGTCTTGGCGGATAAGGTCGAGCAGGATGCTGCGGATGGGGGCGTAGCCTGTGCCGGTTGCCAGCAGGATGACGGGCTTGCCGCTGTCTTCCTGCAAGGTAAACGAACCGAGCGGGCCTTTAACGCGGACGATGCCTTTTTCTTTGACTTTGGGTTCGCTGCCGAAAATCATTTCCGAGCAGACACCGTTTTCGCGCCTGCGGATGTGCAGTTCCAAAATGCCTTCTTGGTTGGGCGAATTGGCGATGGAGTAGCTGCGGCTGACGTTGCCCGGCAGCAGTAAATCAATGTATTGCCCGGCGTAGAAGGCAAACGGCGGGGCTTTGGGCAGGGCAAGTTTCAGGAGGGCGACATCGTGTTTGAAAACCATACTTTCGATGCGTGCGGGCAGGGTGCGGACGGGTAGGGCATCGGCTTTGTAGCCGGGGATGTTGATGCTGATATCGCTTTGCGCAGTGGTGCAGCACATCAAAATCTTGCCTTGCGCTTTTTCTGCTTCGGATAAAGCCTGTTCCGAGTGTCCGCCCATTTGAATATCGCCGTTGACCAGTTCGGCTTTGCATTGTCCGCAGACACCGCTTTTGCAGGAATGGGGCAGATTGAGGTTTTGTCGGGCGGCAGCGGCCAAAACGGTTTCGCCGTCGTTGGCGGCAAAGGTGGTTTGGTTGGGCAGGGTAACGGTGTGGTTCATGGAATATTGTTTTTTATGCTGTTTTAATGTGGTCAGACTGTGAAAATGCCGTCTGAACGTCGGATTTGGGTTTCAGACGGCATCTTGCTTATCAGGCAAGTTTGGCTTTGATCAGCTCTTGAACCTGCGCGGGGTTGGCTTTGCCTTTGCTGGCCTTCATCACTTGCCCCACAATCGCATTCAGGGCTTTTTCGTTGCCGGATTTAAACTGTTCCACGGCTTTGGTGTTGTTGGCGAGCACTTCGTCCACCATGGCTTCAATCGTGCCGGTATCGGTCATCTGTTGCAAACCGTGTTTTTCAATGATTTCAGCAATGGTGGCTTCGGGTTCTGCCCACATGGCTTCAAAGGCTTTTTTCGCTAATTTGCTGCTTAATGTGCCGTCGGCGATTTTGCCTACCAGCGCGGCGAGGCGCGGAGCGGTAATCGGGCTGTCGGCAAGTTCCATGCCTTCTTTGTTCAGTGCGGCGGCGAGTTCGCCGTTCATCCAGTTGGCAGTCGGCTTGCCTTGTCCGCTCTCTTTGGCGGCTTCTTCAAAATAGGCGGCCTGTGCGCGGCTTGCGGTGAGCAGGCGCGCGTCGTATTCGGACACGCCGTAGTCCGCCACGAAACGCGCTGCCATTTCTTTCGGCAGCTCGGGCATTTCTGCTTTGGCTTTTTGCATTTGAGCGTCTGAAATGATGACGGGCAGCAAATCGGGGTCGGGGAAGTAGCGGTAGTCTTGCGCGTCTTCTTTCAGGCGCATTACGCGGGTTTCGCCTTTTTCGGGATCAAACAGCATCGTTGCCTGCTGTACTTTGCCGCCGTCTTCCAAAATCTCGATTTGCGCTTCTGCTTCGTAATTAATCGCCTGCTCCAAGAAACGGAAGGAATTGAGGTTTTTAATCTCGCGGCGCGTGCCGAACTCTTCTTGACCTTTCGGGCGAACGGATACGTTGGCATCGACGCGGAACGAACCTTCCGCCATATTGCCGTCGCAAATGTTCAGCCAGGTTACCAAGCTGTGCAAGGCTTTGGCGTAGGCAACGGCTTCGGCGGCGGAGCGCATTTCGGGTTCGGATACGACTTCCAATAAAGGCGTGCCGGCGCGGTTCAAATCGATACCGGTCGCGCCGTTCAAGCCTTCATGTACGGACTTGCCCGCGTCTTCTTCCATATGGGCGCGGGTTACGTTGATGGTTTTCACATCGTCGCCGACTACGATTTCCAATTTGCCGTGTTCGACAATCGGTAAGTCCAACTGGCTGATTTGATAGCCTTTTGGTAAGTCGGGATAGAAGTAGTTTTTACGGTCAAACACGTTTTTCCGGTTGATTTTCGCATCCAAAGCCAAGCCTAATTTGATGGCTTTTTCAACGACTTCTCGGTTCATTACCGGCAGTACGCCCGGCAAAGCACATTCCACTACGCCGGCGTGCGCGTTGGGTTCTGCGCCGAATGCGGTCGATGCGCCGCTGAAGATTTTGGATTTGGTGTTCAATTGGACGTGGATTTCCAAGCCGATTACGGTTTCCCAGGTCATAAGAGCTTCTTTCTCTAAAATATCAATTCGATAGTCTTCGCGTCAGGCTGTCCGGCGGAGCGGTTTTTCCGTTTGGATGCCGTCTGAAATGCCGCGTGCTTCTGTTTTCAGACTGTCCTTCATCTCTGCAACCATGTTGTCCAGCATTTCATAACGCTTGCGGTACATCGAGCGTTTTTTGCTTTCGATGTCGGCAAGGTTTTTGCGGGCGGGGGTTTGGGGGAGAT
Organism: Neisseria basseii; assembly: GCF_962707005.1. NCBI lineage: Bacteria > Pseudomonadati > Pseudomonadota > Betaproteobacteria > Neisseriales > Neisseriaceae > Neisseria > Neisseria basseii. Next base: position 44,532 of record NZ_CAUIXH010000010.1, read on the forward strand.
GCCAGTAGCCGTCCCGTTCCAAACTTGCACCGTATTCTTGCCAGAATGCGTCGTAATTCATTTTGACGCGCTTTTTAAGTTTCCAGCGCAATTTGACTTGATGTTTCTGTGCAATGCCTATCGCGCCGTCTAATTTTAATGCGGCGGCGAAATATTGCAGCGCGGTTACCATCAGTTGTTGGGGACGCAAGCCGTGAAGTTGTTTGGTGATGCGGCGGACGGTGTCTTTGGCTTCTTCACCCGCAGGCCCTTGTACGGAGGCTGTCAGCAGGTGTGTGCCGACAAAGGCGAAGGTCGCCATATACAGCCGGTTGCCTGCTTCATCGCGCAAAGATAAAGACCACGCGCCTTCTTCGACGCAGTTGTCGTTGCGGTTGAGCCACAAGCTGATGCCGTCTGAAAGGTGCGCCAAGACCAGATGGAAGCGGTAGTCTTCCATTTGGTGCAGAATGTCTGTGCCGAACAGTTTTTCCGCCATAAGAAAGTCTGCCGTCATCGCATCTAAACGGCGTTTGCAGTTAAAACGCCTGTCAACAAATTCGCGCAGCAGCGGATAGGCATCCTGCGGGCAGTGGAGGAACAGCCCCTGACGGATAGGGGAGGCGTTGACAAACTGCTCGAAGGCGTAAATTTCTTTTTTTCCGAAAAATTTTCGCAATGTGTATTTTAAATGTTGCAGCCGATATAAAGGGGCATAGCTATAAACGGTGCGAAAATCGGGAAAGGTAAAGGTGCGGTTCTGCTTCATTCGGGTCGTTTGCCGTGCCAATCGCTGTTGAGTTGGATTTGATGCGCCGCACCGAGGATTTTGGCTTCGGAGAAATAGTTGCCGATAAGCTGAACGCCGATGGGCAGTCCGCCGCCGCTGAAACCTGCAGGCAGGGTCAATGCGGGCAGTCCGGCGAGGTTGACGGCGATGGTGTAAATGTCGCTCAAGTAGGTTTCAACCGGCGAAGCATCCGCTCCGATTTTGGGGGCTGCAGTGGGTGCGGTTGGCGCGAGGATGAGGTCGCACCGTGCAAATGCCGTCTGAAAGTCATCGGCAACGAGGCGGCGCAGTTTTTGGGCTTTGAGATAGTAGGCATCGTAGTAGCCGTGCGATAGTACGTAAGTGCCGATCATGATGCGGCGTTTGACTTCGCTGCCGAAACCTTCGGTGCGGGTTTTGCCGTACATTTCTTCCAAATCGCTGAATTGGGCGGCACGGTGTCCGTAACGTACGCCGTCGTAACGTGAAAGGTTGGTACTGGCTTCTGCGGAGGCGAGGACGTAGTAGGCGGGGATGGACAGCTTGGTTTGCGGCAGGGAAACTTCAATCAATTCCGCACCTTGGGCTTTCAGCAAATCAATGGTGTTTTGCAATGCCGTCAGAACATCGGCGCTGTTGCCTTCGCCGAAATATTCTTTGGGCAGGCCGATTTTCAAACCTTTGAGCGGTTGGTTCAAATCGCGGGTGTAGTCTTCTTTTTCGCGCTCGAGGCTGGTGGAGTCTTTGGGGTCGAAACCTGCCATCGCGTTTAACAGAATCGCGCAGTCTTCGGCAGTTTGCGCCATCGGGCCGGCTTGATCGAAGCTGGAGGCGTAGGCGACCATACCGAAGCGGGAAACCGTGCCGTAGGTAGGTTTGATACCGGTGATGCCGCAGTGCGATGCGGGTTGGCGGATAGAGCCGCCGGTGTCCGAACCGAGCGCGGCAGGGGCGAGGCGCGCGGCAACGACGGCTGCCGAACCGCCTGATGAACCGCCGGGGACGTGTTCCGGATTCCACGGGTTTTTGGCTGCGCCGTAGAATGAGTTTTCATTGGTCGAACCCATAGCGAACTCGTCCATATTGGTGCGGCCAAGCGTTACCATGCCTTCGTCGAGCAGGTTTTGGACGACGGTGGCGGTGTAGGGGGAGATGAAGTTGTCGAGCATTTTGGAAGCGCACGCGCTGCGCCAGCCGGTTTGGCAGAAAATATCCTTGTAGGCGACGGGAACGCCGGTAAGCGCGGAGGCGTTGCCCTGCGCGATACGTTCGTCGGCGGCGCGGGCTTCGGCGAGGGTTTTTTCGGGGTTCAGCGTGATGTAGCCGTTGAGGGCGGGATTTTTTTCGGCGATGGCGGCGAGGTATTCGTTTGCCAGTTCGACGGCGGAAATCTGTTTGGACTGCAACAGGCTGCCCGCCTGTTTCAATGTATATTGGGTCATAAATCTTCCATCCCTAAAGGGTTTCAGGCGGTATTTTTGATGCCGTCTGAAGCGTATTCGGATTATTCTTCGATAACTTGCGGTACGATGTACAGACGGTTGCGTACTTCCGGAGCGACCGCCTGATATTCGGCGGCGCGGTCGGTTTCGGTTACTTCGTCTTCGCGCAGGCGCAGGGCGGCCTCGTGCGGGTGCGCCATCGGTTCGATACCGTCTGTGTTAATGTTCTGCATCTGTTCGACCATAGCGAAAATGTCGTTTAATTCTTGAAGCGATTTTTCTTTTTCTTCCGCAGTCAGGTGCAGTCGGGAGAGTCGGGCGATTTTGTCTACGTCGGCAAGTGTCAGTGCCATGAAAAGCATCCTTGTCTGATGGTAAAGATACCGTCGTTCGGGTATGATGGGGTGTATTGCTTGAATTTTTAATTATAACGGAAAAATCTTGAATTTTTAATTATAACGGAAAAATCTGTTGTAGCGGCAATTTGCGGCATCGAATGCCTGCCGCACGGGTTTGAAGGAGGGGAATAATGGGATTGGGTGTGGAAATCGGCAAGCTGATTGTGGCTTTTTTGGTGCTGATTAATCCGTTTAGTGCGTTGTCACTTTACCTTGACCTGACCAACGGGCACAGTACGAAGGAGCGCAGGAAGGTTGCGCGGACGGCCGCCGTTGCTGTGTTTGCCGTGATTGCGGTATTTGCGCTGATTGGCGGTGCGCTGTTGAAGGTTTTGGGCATCAGCGTCGGTTCGTTTCAGGTCGGCGGCGGGATTTTGGTGCTGCTGATCGCCATTTCGATGATGAACGGCAACGACAATCCCGCCAAGCAGAATCTCGGCGCGCAGCCGGAAACGGGGCAGGCGCGCCCCGCCCGCAATGCCGGGGCGATTGCCGTCGTGCCCATCGCCATACCGATCACCATCGGTCCGGGCGGTATTTCGACCGTGATTATTTATGCATCGGCGGCTAAAACATACGGCGACATAGCACTGATTATCGCGGCCGGTTTGGTGGTCAGTGCGATTTGTTATGCCATTTTAATCGTTGCCGGGAAGGTCAGCCGCCTGCTGGGCACGACGGGGCTGACGATTTTAAACCGCATTATGGGTATGATGCTGGCGGCGGTATCGGTGGAGATTATTGTGTCGGGACTGAAAACGATATTCCCGCAACTGGCAGGTTGATTCGATGTTTCACAGTGTCAATGTATTTACGGGCGAAACGTTTTACCGCCGCTCCGCTCAAGATTATGCGGAGTTTGAACGGCAACTGGCGGATTTGAAAATGCGCGGCGGGGCGTTCGCGCAATTGGGCGTAACCGAACGTGCCACGCGTCTGAGGCGGTTTGCTGACCGTCTGGAGGCGGAGAAAGAGCGTTTTGCAGAAATGGTGTGCGAGGAAGTCGGCCGCTGCCTGCACGAATGTCGCGCGGAAATCGGCAAGTCTATCGAACTGATACGCTATTACGCCCGCCTTGCCCCCGAACTGCTCGCCCACAAAACCATCGCGACGCAGGCGAGTTTGAGTCAGGTGCGCTTCGAGCCTTTGGGCGTGGTGTTTGCCGTCATGCCTTGGAACTATCCCGTCTGGCAGGTTTTGCGTTTCGCCGTTCCCGCCATGTGCGCGGGTAACGCGTGTGCCGTCAAACCCGCGCCCAGCGTGGCTCGCGTCAGTCAGGCGTTGTTCGATTTGGCTTCAGACGGCATTCCTTTGGCTGGCGCGTGGCTGGATGAGGCGGATACGCTCAAGGCAGTCGAAGATACCGATGCGATGGCGTTTACCGGCTCGACGCATACGGGGCGCATCCTTGCGGCACACGCGGGCGCAAACCTCAAGAAAACCGTGTTGGAGCTCGGCGGCAGCAACGCCTTTATCGTGATGCCCGATGCCAATTTGGAACGCGCCGCCGCAGAAGCCTGTTATTCCCGTTTCCGCGACGCAGGACAGTCGTGTAATGCCGCCAAGCGCATCATCGTAACCGAAGCCGCAGCCGATCGTTTCATCCCGCTGTTTCTCGCCGAATGCGCCAAATTGAAAATGGGCGACCCCAAGCATCCCGATACCACGCTTGCACCGCTGCACCGCGAAGATTTGCGGGAGCGGGTTCACGGGCAGGTTGAAGATGCTGTTTCAAACGGCGCGGTATGCCTGACCGGCGGCAAAATCCCGCCGGGGTCGGGGTGGTTTTACCCCGCGACGGTTTTAGACGGGGTAAATCCTGCCTGCCGCGTCTGGCATGAAGAAGTATTCGGCCCCGTCGCCCTGATTTTGCGTGCCGAAAACGAAGAACACGCCATCCGCCTTGCCAATGATTCCCCGTTCGGACTCGGTGCCTGCATTTATACCGCCGATACTGAACGCGCCTGGCGGTTTGCCGAAAAAATACAGGCGGGATCGGTGTTTATCAACCGCCATACCAGCAGCGATTTGCGCCTGCCTTTCGGCGGAGTCAAAGATTCCGGTTACGGGCGCGAACTGTCCGAATTCGGGCTGTACGAGTTCGTCAACGTCAAAACATACTGGCAGAAATAAACAAACCCCGTGCCGCTTCAGACGGCATCGGGGTTTTCGATGAGGCCGCTCAACGGCAGTATTTGTTCACATCGTTATTGTATTTCCGAATCAAATCATCCTTGTTTTTCGCATTTGAGTTTCCCTCCGCCTTCAGGTTCATTTTGGAAATCCGGCAGTTTTCTTCTTTGTTCTGCCGTTCGGTTTCGGCAATTCTTTTCTTTTCTTCCTCAAGCTGCCCGTTTTTCTCGGCAATATCCTTTTCGTTTTCCTTCGCACTGCCTGCATTCTGATCGACGGCAGGTTTGGGCTTGACCGCCGGTTTGGTTTGGCGCGTCCGCAGGTTGAGGATTTGGCTTTGATCGGGATGAAGCTGTTTCGGCACATCCGAATAGCTGTTGCCGCCGCCGTCCTTCCAAGTAAAGACGGCGGCTTCGGCAGGCGGGACGGGCAGGAAAGAGGCGAGGGCAAATGTGATGACGGATAAAGCAAAGTTCATTAGGGTTTCCTTAATGGTTGGCTGCCGGGGCAGCATCAGGATTGGCTCGGGCGGTGTCTTTTCCGGGTTCGGGTCAAAGCAGGGAAGACACTCCGCCTTAATATGGTGCTTTATATATTGGGGTATAAAACAGATTCCCAAAAATATCATTGGAATATGCTTATGCTACCGTATATTTCGACAAAGAAAAAGAAAATTGCAGCCCTGTGCGTATAAAATCCGATGGGGCGTGTGATTCTGCCTTTGGTGTTGAATCGGTTGAATTTGCGGTATTTTGATATTTTTATAGTGGATTAACAAAAATCAGGACAAGGCGACGAAGCCGCAGACAGTACAAATAGTACGGAACCGATTCACTTGGTGCTTCAGCACCTTAGAGAATCGTTCTCTTTGAGCTGAGGCGAGGCAACGCCGTACTGGTTTAAATTTAATCCGCTATAATTGATGAAATGCCGTCTGAATGCTTTGAAAAGGGTTCGGACGGCATTTTGTTTAAACAGGGTTATTTGCGTTGCAATACGGCGGCGAAGAAGCCGTCGGTTTGGTGTTTTGCCGAATCGAGGCGCAGGTATTTGCCGGTATCCAAATCGATTTTCAGGCTTTGCAGCAGTTCGGCGCAGTTGACGGGTTCAAATTCGGGATGTTCGGACAGGAAACGTTCGACTTGCAGCTCGTTTTCTTCGGGCAGGATGCTGCAAGTGGCGTACACCAAGCGTCCTTGCGGTTTGACCAGTTTGGATGCGGCATCGAGGATGCTGTGTTGCTGTTCCAAAAGTTTGGCGACGGTCTCGGCGGATTGGCGGTATTTAAGGTCGGGATTGCGGCGCAGTGTGCCTAAGCCGGAGCAGGGCGCATCGACCAACACGCGGTCGGCTTTGCCTGACAGTCGGGCGATACGGGTATCGTGTTCGCTGCCGATACGTTCGGGGTGGATGTTGGTCAGTCCGGCGCGGGTCATACGCGGTTTGAGGTTGGCAAGGCGTTTTTCGGCGATGTCGAAGGCGTAGATTCTGCCTTTGTTGGCCATTTGCGCGCCGACAGCCAAGGTTTTACCGCCGGCGCCGGCACAGAAATCGACAATGATTTCGCCGCGTTTTGCGCCCACCAATAAGGCAAGCAGCTGGCTGCCTTCGTCTTGGACTTCCAGCGTGCCATCCAAAAACAACTCGTGTTTGTTAAGCGCGATTTTGTTTTTTAGGCGGATGCCCCAAGGCGAATAAGGCGTGGCCTCTGCATCGGCACTTTCGGCTTGCAACAGCGGCAGCACTTTATCGCGTTTGCCTTTCAAAGTATTGACGCGGATGTCGAGCGGCGCGGCTTGGTTGATGCTGCGGCCGAAAGCGAGGATTTCTTCTTCGCGCCAATGCTGTTGCAGTTGTTCCACCAGCCATTGCGGCAATTCTGCGGCGGTATTCAGGCCGTCTGAAAACTCGGTTTTACGGGCTTTCAAATTGCCGAGGAACTCTGTTTCTTCTTCATCAAGCAGGTCTTTGATTTGGCTGATGTTGGTACTTCTGCCGAGAACCAGTGCGGCGAGCGCGGCTTTGCGCGGCTGCGCGTGCGGACGGCGCAGGGCGGTACTGATTTTTTGATAGTGGCGCAGCGCGGCAAAGGCGGTTTCGGCGATTTCGTGGCGGTCTTGGCGGCCGAGTTTTTTGTGTTCGCGGAAATAGGCGGAGAGGACGGCATCGGCAGGCTGTTTGAAAGTCAGCATTTCAGCCAAAACTTCGGCGGTATGGTCGAGTTGTGCGGTGTTCATCATTAATGGGTTCTCTTAAAGTTGGTAAATGGTTTCAGACGGCCTTCATGATGCGTTCGATTTCGTGCCAAAAGCCGTCCGGCCGACATTCCAAAACGGCAATCAAGCCTTGGTCGATACGGCGGATTTCGGTTTCGTTCAAAGTATCGGTTTCGGCGACACGCGCAGGCGCGAGATAGGCCATGCGGTCGAGCAGATGGTAGCGCGCTTCTTGGCATTCAAACCCGTATTCCGCCCAGTCTTGAATATAGACGCCGTGCCAACCGTATGGATTAAGCGGCGGCTCAAAAGCATGGAAACCTTGTGGAAAAAATCCGATGCCGCGCACGATGGAAACGGGTTTTACGTCAAGCGGCAAACCGTGCTGCCGCAAGGTCCGGATGCCGTCTGAAGTGTGCGGCAGACCGAGTTGGGCAGTCAATTTGGCGGCTTTTCCCAACAGCGTGTCTTTGGGGTTGAGTCCGCGCATGTCTTCGGGTTTGCCCGTGCCGCCGCCGTAGTATTTGCAGGTCAGCTCGATATGGTAGGGCTTGCCGTTAAGCCTTGCCACAAAATCCGCCGCGCCTTGCGTATTGCCGTCCGAACCGGAAACCGTCAGGTTGTGTGCGAGCAGTTCGGCGTGCGGCGCGTTGGCAAACCAGAAAGCCAACAACTCTTCGGCATAAATGCCGAGACGGTGTCCGAATGGGGCGCGTTGGGCGAGGTGTTCCGTCAGCGGCGCGGAAGCGGCATCCAATGCCAAAAGGTAACGGAAACCGCATTCCCCCAATAGTTCGCGCACGCTCAATTCGCAACCGCTTTGCCACAAAGGCGGCGCGGTCAGCAGCGAGGCTAAATCCCGCACGGCAGGGTCGGTCAGTTTCCACCACAGGGCATCGAGGGCGTAGTTCATGGTTTTCCTGTTTCTGTATTCTGATTTTTCCTGAAATGCCGTCTGAAAAGCGGATTCAGACGGCATGTGCTTAGGATTGCCCGTCCTTCAGACGCTGTTGCAGCGTATTGAAAAAACCGCGCAGGATATCGATGTCCTCCGTTTGCGTGTTGGCGCGTCCGAACAGGCTCTGCATACGGCGCATCAGACGCTCGCCGTTGCGGCGGTTGAAAAAGCCGATGTCGTCCATCACGCTTTCCATATGGGCGACCATACCTTTAATTTGTTCGTGGGTGGCGGCGTGGTCTTCCTGTTGCAGGTGGGTCATGGGCATATCGGTCTGGCTGAAGATTTCGTAACACGCGACCTGCACGGCTTGGGCGAGGTTGAGCGAGAAATAATCGGGGTTGCCGTTGATGGTCATCAGTCGGTTGCAGGCTTGGACTTCTTCGATGCTCAAGCCGAAAGTTTCGTTGCCGAAAACCAGCGCCACTTTCTCGCCGCGGTTGGCGGCCTGTAGTAATTTGGGCACCAAATCGCGCGGGGTTTGCAGCGGCACGGTGATTTCTCGGCGGCGGCTGGTCAGGGCGCAGGCGATGGTAGTGTCGGCAAGGGCTTCGTCCAGCGTGGCGACGATTTCGGCGTTGTGCAATACGTCTGCCGCGCCCGAAGCGAGGATGAAACTTTCTTCAGGCAGTGCAAAACTTTGCACGTCATCGGGATTGAAAACGGGCGGGTTTTCCGTCATCGGCGTAGCCATCAGATTGGGGGCGACGATGGTCAGTTTGTGCAGACCCATTGTTTTCATCGCGCGCGCGGCAGAGCCGATGTTGGCGGGGTGGCTGGTGCGGGTCAGGACGATGCGGATGTTGTCCAGATAAGCGGGCAGGGCGGGTTTGAGAGCAGTCATGTTCGGTTTTCGGTCGGAATGGAATAGGGTATAATGCGCCGTCTTTTTCGTTCGGACGGTCAAATGCCGTCTGAACTGTTCTTTAACAACGTCGGAAATTTAACGTTGCGCCTGAAGCAGACACGCGTCAGGCGGTATTTTACCCGATTTGGCAGGGTTTACCCCAACCAAATAAACTCCGATTTTGCCGCTCCGAAGGACTGCGCGTCCGAACCGGCGGTATGCCACCCTTAAGGAAATCTGATGAATCCGTTTTTGAATACAGCCTTTAAAGCCGCCCGCCGTGCCGGTCAGATGATGATACGCGCCGCAGGCAACCTCGATGCCGTCAAAACCGACAGCAAAGCCTTCAACGATTTTGTTTCCGATGTTGACCGCAATTCCGAAATCATCCTGGTTGAGGCTTTGAAAGAAGCCTATCCGCACCACAAAATCACTTGCGAAGAAAGCGGCTCCCACGGTAAAGCCACCGCCGAGTACGAATGGATTATCGATCCGCTCGACGGCACAACCAATTTCCTTCACGGACATCCCCAATACGCCATCTCTATGGCACTGCTGCACAAAGGCGTGTTGCAAGAAGCTTTGGTGTACGCACCTGAGCGCAACGACGTATATATGGCTTCGCGCGGCAAAGGCGCGTTGCTCAACGACCGCCGCATCCGCGTTTCCAACCGCATCGAACTGAACCGCTGCCTGATCGGTACCGGCTTCCCTGTTGTCGATCAAAGCATGATGGACAAGTATCTGGCGATTTTGAAAGATTTCTTGGCAAAAACCGCCGGCGGCCGTCGTGAAGGCGCGGCTTCTTTGGATTTGTGCGCCGTTGCGACTGGTCGTTTTGACGGCTTTTTCGAGTTTAACCTCAAACCGTGGGACATTGCCGCCGGTGCATTGATTGTCCAAGAAGCAGGCGGCATCGTTACCGATATGTCGGGTGAAGACGGCTGGCTGGAAAGCGGCGATGTTGTCGCCGCCAATCCCAAAGTGCTGGCGCAAATGTTGAAAATCATTTCCGCACATGTTTAATCCGAGTCTTTCCCGAAGGAGGGGAAGAATAGAATGCCGTCTGAAATACCCGACCGTATTTCAGACGGCATTTTGCTTTTAAGCGGAACAATCTTTTGGTCGGATATTGTCGGTTCGTTAACTTTTCCTTTATTGCTGCCTAAAGCGCGGGGGGACGGCACACCCTGCAGGTGTGGTATAAAGTACACACTTGAAAATAGAAATAAACCGATATTTGATAGGCGGATAGATTAAGCGTATGGATTCGTTTTGTAATGGGTTTGATTATCAAATATAATGCGCGCACAAAATATCCTTTGGGTTTTATCTTTTCCAATTCAAATTTGAACAATCAATAAAGAGAGCATTTTCATGAACAAAAAACTTGCCTTAATGCCGCTGTTGATTTTGAGTGCGTTTTCGTCTGCCGCCGACAATGTTCCGCAGCAGGGTGAACTCGGACAGGTTCATGTCCGTGCCGATGCCAAACGCGTCAAAGCCGCCCGTTCTTACTCCATTGCCAGCGACGGTGATTTGCGCGACCGCGTGAACTTGGGCGTATTGGGCAAAGCCAACGCCTTTACCGCGCCGATTACCGTCGTCAACTACGACGAACAAGCCCTCAACAACACCGAAGCGCGTACTTTGGTGGATGCCGTAGCGAAAAAAGACGCTTCCGTTTGGCAGTTCGGCGGCGAAAGCAACACGCTGACCGGTCTGTATTTCCGCGGTTATCAGCTTGATGCGCGCCAATTCAGCGTCAACGGTTTGGCAGGTATGTACGGCACGCAAGGCACGGCGAGCGTGCAAGTCGGCTCCGCACAACTGATTAAAGGCGCGTCCACCGCCGTAAACGGCATGGACCCTGAAGGCGCGGTATCCGGCTCCGTCAATATCGAGACCAAAAAAGCCGCCGATGAAGGCAACCGCAAAATCGGTTTGGGCTGGTTCAGCAACAACCGCGTCCAAGGTACGTTCGACTTGGGCCAACGCTTCGGCGAAAACAAAGAATTCGGTGTGCGCGCCAATGGCAAACTGCGCCACGGCGACACCCCGCGCCACGGTTACAGCGAAGACAACAAAGAATTTGCCTTGAATGCCGACTATCGCGGCGAAAAATTGCGCGTGGCGTTTGATTCCATCTACGCGAAACGCAAAACCAACGGCGGCCGCGCGCGTATGCAAGATATTCAAAACGCCAACGGACGCTTGTTTGACGCGCCCGATGGTAAAACCAATCTGCTGCCTTCTTGGAACTGGCAAAATACCGTCGGCGAAACCAATATGCTGACCTTTGAATGGGATGCGTTTGACAATGCACAGATTACAGGCGGTATCGGCTACAACAAAGCGCGTTATTACGGTACGCTGATTTCCCCGACCGTTTGCGGTACAAGCGGTGCGAGCGACCAAACCGCTACCTGCACAAGTGCCAAGCAATACCACACCGGCACGGCGAAACTGACCGACCAATATTTCCGCACATTGAGTATGAACCTGACCGCACGCGGCGAATTTGAAACCGGCCCGGTAACACACAACTGGAGTACGGCTTTCGACCGCATCATCCGTCAACGTGCAACGATCGATGGTAGTAAAGCCGGAACAAACAAGGCAGAAGTGAAGGCAAACGAAAATATTGAGCATCAATTGGCATCGTTTACAGCCGACTATCCCAATTCTTGGAAGAACTCCGCCACCAAGGATGCCAATATCAAAGTCAACAGCCTTGCCTTGTCCGACACCTTGGGCTTTGCCGACAACAAATATCGCTTGACTTTGGGCGGTCGTTTCCAAGCGGTTGAATACACCGACAAGAAAAAATCGCAGAGCGGTAATGCCAAACGCTTCAGCCCGATGCTGATGGCGGCGTGGGTTCCGCAGCCTGATTTGGTGGTTTACGGCAATTATATGGAAGACCTTGAGCCTGCCGACATCAAAGACGACGGCACAGGCGACACCACGATGGCGAAACCGCGCGTCAGCCGCCAGTTTGAAATCGGCGTACGCAAAAACTGGGGCGATTTCGTAACGACGCTGAACGCATTCCAAATCAAACGCCCGGGATACTGGCGCGGCAATACCAAAACAGGTACTGGTTTTGCAGCATACAAAGCAGCAGGAGGCGAGGCGGGCGACGAGCAAGGAATGGAACGCAGTCGCGGTATCGAGTTCAACGCATACGCCAACCTGTTGAACAAAACCCTGCGTCCGACTTTTGGTCTGATGTATCTGCAATCGACCGTGAAGAATTATCCGAATTCGCGCGATATGCTGGTTAACGGCGTACAAGTCGCCAATCCGCGCGTGATTGCCAAAGCAGGCGTGGAATGGGATACACCGTTTGCCAAAGGTTTGACCTTGAACGGCAATGTTTCGTATTTCGGCAAGTCTTACCAAGACACGCAAAAACAATACGCCTTCCCGTCTTACACTTTGGTTGACGTAGGCGCGCGCTACAAAACCAAGCTCGGCAAAAACACCCTGACCGTCAGCAGCTCGGTAGAAAACCTATTCAACAAAAACTACTGGCAGGTACAGCGCGGACAATTTGACCGCAGCTTCGCCGTCGTCGGTATGCCGCGTACTTACTGGCTGAAGGCGGAATTGGATTTCTGATTTCTCCGCATCCGGAAAATGCCGTCCGAACAGGTTTCAGACGGCATTTCTTTTAAAGAGATATGGCGGGATATGCTTAAATAATGCTATTCTAGTGCCTTTGAAACCTGCTTGTTTGAAGTGATGAAAAAACCTTTGATTTCGGTTGCTGCAGCATTGCTCGGCGTTGCTTTGGGTACACCTTATTATTTGGGTGTCAAAGCCGAAGAAAGCCTGACGCAGCAGCAAAAAATATTGCAGGAAACGGGCTTCTTGACCGTCGAATCGCACCAATATGACCGCGGCTGGTTTACCTCTACGGAAACGACGGTCATCCGCTTGAAACCGGAGTTGCTGAATAATGCCCGGAAATACCTGCCGGACAACCTGAAAACAGTGTTGGAACAGCCGGTTACGCTGGTAAACCATATCACGCACGGTCCTTTTGCCGGCGGATTCGGCACGCAGGCGCACATTGAAACCGAGTTCAAATACGCGCCTGAAACGGAAAAAGTTCTGGAACGCTTTTTTGGGAAACAAGCTCCGGTTTCCCTTGCCAATACCGTTTATTTTAACGGCAGCGGCAAGATGGAAGTCGGCGTTCCCGCCTTCGATTATGAAGAACTGTCGGGCATCAGGCTGCACTGGGAAGGCCTGACGGGGGAAACGGTTTATCAAAAAGGTTTCAAAAGCTACCGCAACAGCTATGATGCGCCCTTGTTCAAAATCAAGCTGGCAGACAAAGGCGATGCCGCGTTTGAAAAAGTGCATTTCGATTCGGAAACTTCAGACGGCATCAACCCGCTTGCTTTGGGCAGCAGCAATCTGACTTTGGAAAAATTTTCCTTAGAATGGAAAGAGGGTGTCGATTACAACGTCAAATTGAACGAACTGGTCAACCTCGTTACCGATTTGCAGATTGGCGCGTTTATCAATCCCAACGGCAGCATCGCACCTTCCAAAATTGAAGTCGGCAGGCTGGCTTTTTCAACCAAGACCGGGGAATCGGGCGCGTTTATCGATAGCGAAGGGCGGTTCCGTTTCGATACGCTGGTGTACGGCGATGAAAAATACGGCCCGCTGGACATCCATATCGCTGCCGAACACCTCGATGCTTCTGCCTTAACCGTATTGAAACGCAAGTTTGCACAAATTTCCGCCAAAAAAATGACCGAGGAACAAATCCGCAATGATTTGATTGCCGCCGTCAAAGGCGAGGCTTCCGGATTATTTACCCATAATCCGGTACTCGACATCAAAACGTTCCGTTTCACGCTTCCGTCGGGCAAAATCGATGTGGGCGGGAAAATTATGTTTAAAGATCTGAAGAAGGAAGATTTGAACCAATTGGGACTGATGTTGAAGAAAACCGAGGCAGACATCAGAATGAGCGTGCCTCAAAAAATGCTGGAAGACTTGGCGGTCAGTCAGGCAGGCAATATTTTCAGCATCAATGCCGAAGATGAGGCGGAAGGCAGGGCAAGTCTTGACGACATCAACGAGACTTTGCGCCTGATGGTGGACAGTACGGTTCAGAGTATGGCAAGGGAAAAATATCTGACTTTGAACGGCGACCAGATTGATACTGCTATTTCTCTGAAAAACAATCAGTTGAAACTGAACGGTAAAACGTTGCAAAACGAACCGGAGCCGGATTTTGATGAAGGCGATATGGTTTCAGAGCCGCAGCAGTAATGGGGCAAATGCCGTCTGAAATGTTCAGGCGGCATTTTGTTGTATTGGAAACTGCCGTTTTCAACCATTCCTTCAGATAAGCCGTGTCGGATTCGTTTTTAGGCAGGACGTAGGGAATATTTTAATCCGCTGTAAAACAGAAAATGCCGTCTGAACATTTCAGACGGCATTTGCTCAAATAAACCTTATGGCTGTTTATTCAGTCGGATTTATTTTTTCTTTTGCGGAGGCAGGTCGGTACATACGCCCAATGCCACTTCCGCCGCCATACCGATGGATTCGCCCAAGGTCGGGTGCGGGTGGATGGTTTTGCCGATGTCTGCCGCATCGCAGCCCATTTCGATGGCAAGGCAGACTTCGCCGATCATGTCGCCACCGTTCGGACCGACAATGCCGCCGCCGATGATGCGGCCGGTTTCGGCATCGAAAATCAGCTTGGTAAAGCCGTTGTCGCAACCGTTGGCAATCGCACGGCCGGAAGCCGCCCACGGGAAGTTGGCTTTGGTGATTTTGCGGCCGGATGCTTTGGCGGACAACTCGGTTTCGCCCACCCACGCCACTTCGGGGGAGGTGTAGGCAACGCCCGGAATCACGCGCGCGTCGAAGTAGGCTTTGTGGCCGGCACAGTTTTCGGCGGCAACGTGGCCTTCGTGAACGGCTTTGTGCGCCAACATCGGTTGACCGACGATGTCGCCGATGGCGTAGATGTGCGGCACATTAGTACGCATTTGTTTGTCCACTTCGATGAAGCCGCGATCGGTTACGGCAACGCCTGCTTTTTCCGCGCTGATGAGTTTGCCGTTGGGCGCGCGGCCGGCGGCAACCAATACGGCATCGTAGCGTTGCGGCTCTTTCGGCGCGTTCGCGCCTTCAAAGGTAACGTAAACGCCGTCTTCTTTCGGCTCGACTGCAACGGTTTTGGTGTTGACCATAATGTTGTCAAAACGGTATTCGTTTTGTTTTTGCCATACTTTCACCAAGTCGCGGTCTGCGCCTTGCATCAGGCCGTCCATCATTTCAACCACATCCAAACGCGAACCCAGCGTGCTGTAAACCGTACCCATCTCGAGGCCGATAATGCCGCCGCCGATAATCAGCAGTTTGCCCGGTACTTCTTTCAGAGCCAAAGCGCCGCTGGAATCGATGATGCGCGGATCTTCAGGGATAAACGGCAGCTTGGTTACGCGGCTGCCCGCTGCGATGATACAGTTTTTGAACGCAACGATTTTTTTCTCGCCGGTAGGCGTAGCTTGCTCGTACACGTCGCCGGTAGTCAGCGACACTTCCAAGTGGTGCGGATCCAAGAATTGGCCGTCGCCTTGGATAACGTCCACTTTACGGCCTTTTGCCATGCCTGCCAAACCGGTAGTCAGGCGGGAAACCACACCTTCTTTGTAGCCGCGCAACATGTCGATGTCGAGTTCAGGCTCGGGGTATTTGATGCCGTTGGCAGCCAAGTGGCGCACTTCGTCGATAACGGCAGCGTTGTGCAATAATGCTTTGGAAGGGATACAGCCGACGTTCAAGCAAACGCCGCCCAAGGTTTTGTAACGCTCAACGATGGCAACTTTCAAGCCTTCGTCAGCAGCGGCAAATGCAGCGGAGTAACCACCGGGGCCGCCACCCAATACGACCACGTCGTACTCTGCATCGGCAGAACCGCCGAATTGCGACGCTTGCGGTGCAGGAGCGGCAGCTTTAGGGGCTTCTTGCGCAGGGGCAGCAGCAGGAGCTTCTGCTTTAGGAGCGGCAGCCGCGCCTTCGGCTTCAACGACTACAATCAAGCCGCCTTCGGAAATTTTGTCGCCGACTTTGACTTTGACTTCTTTGACCACGCCCGCAACTTCGGCAGGCACGTCCATCGTCGCTTTGTCGGTTTCCAGGGTAATCAGGGTATCGTCAACGGCGATGGTGTCACCTACGTTCACTTCAACCGCAATAATATCTACATTTTCGTGTCCGCCAATGTCGGGCACTTTCAATTCAACTAAGCTCATGTCTAATCTTTCTGAATGATATTCGGACTTCTATTTTCAGACGACCTGTCGGGTTGTATGCCGAAGGTCGTCTGAAAATACGCTCGGATTACAGGGTAATGCGGCGGAAGTCTTTCAACAGGTTCGCCAGGAATACGGTGAAGCGCATACCGGCGGCACCGTCGATAACGCGGTGGTCGAAGGACAGGCTCAACGGACACATCAGGCGAGGAGCGAACTCTTTGCCGTTCCAAACCGGTTTGATTTGGGATTTGCACACGCCCAAAATAGCGACTTCAGGTGCGTTCACAATCGGAGTGAAGCTTGTACCGCCGATGCCGCCCAAGCTGGAAATGGTAAAGCAGGCGCCTTGCATTTCTTGCGGTTTGAGCTTGCCTTCGCGGGCTTTTTTAGACAATTCGGTCAGCTCTTGGCTGATTTCTTTCAGACCTTTTTGATCCACGTCTTTGATTACGGGAACAACCAAGCCGTTCGGCGTATCAGCTGCGAAACCGATGTTGAAGTAGTTTTTCAGAACCAGATTGTCGCCGTCCAAAGAAGCGTTGAACTCTGGGAAGGCTTTCAGCGCGGAAACGGAGGCTTTGATGATGAACGCCAACGGAGACAGTTTCACGCCTTCGCGTTCCCATTCTTTGTTCAGCTGTTTGCGGAATTCTTCCAATTCGGTCATGTCCGCTTCTTCGTGTACGGTAACGTGCGGGATAACTACCCAGTTGCGGGACAGGTTTTGACCGGAAATTTTCTTAATGCGGGACAACTCTTTAACTTCGACATTGCCGAATTTGGAGAAGTCCACTTTAGGCCACGGCAGCAAGTCTAGACCGCCGCCCAAAGATGCGCCGGCAGCAGCAGGTTTCGCCGCACCGCCTTGCATTACAGATTTCACAAAGGCCTTAATGTCATCGCCCATGATACGGCCTTTCAAGCCGGTACCTTTGACTTGACCTAAATCCACACCCAATTCGCGCGCCAGTTTGCGTGCGGAAGGACCCGCGTGTGCTTTGGCGAAAGCGGCTTCGTCGATTTTGGCAGCGGCAGGTGCGGCAACAGGAGCCGGAGCGGCGGCAGGCGCGGCAGCCGGAGCAGGTGTCGCTGCCGGCGCAGCGGCTTGAGCAGGCGCGGGAGCGGGAGCGGCGGCAGAACCGGCAGTTTCCACTTCGATAATGGCAGTACCTTCGGATACTTTGTCGCCGACTTTCAGGAATACGGCTTTAACGACACCGGCGGCAGTACAAGGTACGTCCATAGTCGCTTTGTCAGTTTCCAAAGTAATCAGCGTGTCGTTTTCGGCAACGGTGTCGCCCACTTTGACTTCAACGGCGATTACATCTACATCAGTATGACCGCCAATATCAGGAACGGCTACTTGAACGGTTGCACCGCCTGCGGGAGCAGCAGTGGGTGCAGCGGCAGGCGCAGGTTGTGCTTCAGCGGCAGAAGCCGGAGCAGCCTCAGCAGCGGCAGCACCGGTTTCAACAGTCAGAATCACGCCGCCTTCGGAGATTTTGTCGCCGACTTTGACTTTCACTTCTTTCACAACCCCTGCTGCATCGGCAGGTACGTCCATAGTGGCTTTGTCGGTTTCCAGTGTAATCAGGGTGTCGTCAACGGCGATGGTGTCGCCCGCTTTGACTTCTACTGCGATGATATCGACGTTTTCATGACCGCCAATATCGGGTACTTTGATTTCTACGATACTCATTTGAGTTCCTTTGATGATTTCGGTTTGAGGTCGTCTGAAAAACAGTTTCAGACGACATCACTTATGTTTTCCGGCACGGATAACCATTTCCAAGACAACTTTTCTGCGCTTCGAACCTTTTGCACGACTTGCGCCCGCTGCCCGGTAATTCAAGGTTTGTCCGTTATACAAACCGTCAACGTATTCTTGATTCAGACGACCTCACAAGCAGATTGACTTTGAGGTCGTCTGAAAACAGGATTAGCGTTTCCAGCTTGGCGCCACGTCGGCATTGATGCCGTATTTTTCGATGGCTTGTTGAACGGTTTCTTTGCTGACTTTGCCTTGTTCTGCCAATGCGCTCAATGCTGCCACGACAACGTTGTAGCGGTCCACTTCGAAGAAGCGGCGCAGGTTGGCACGGCTGTCGGAACGGCCGAAACCATCGGTACCCAAGACATGGTAGTCGTTCGGGATGTACGCGCGGATACGGTCGGCATAGCTGCGGATATAGTCGGTAGCGGCGATAACTGGACCGTCATGACCTTGCAGTTGTGAGGTAACAAAAGGTACTTTTTCAGCTTCCAACGGATGCAGGCGGTTGAAACGTTCTACTTCGATGGCATCGCGGTGCAGCAAGTTGAAGGACGGGCAAGACCAAATGTCTGCTTCTACGCCGAAGTCAGCTTTCAGCAATTCGGCACCGGCAATCACTTCTTGCAGGATGGTACCGGAACCCATCAATTGAACTTTCTTGTCGCCTTTACCGCCGGCTTTCAGCAAGTACATACCTTTCAGGATGTCTTGTTCCACGCCTTCGGGCATATCCGGGTGAGTGTAGTTCTCGTTCATCAAGGTGATGTAGTAGAACACGTCTTCATGGTTGACGTACATACGGCGCAGGCCATCATGTACGATAACGGCCACTTCGTATTGGAAGGTCGGATCGTATGTTACGCAGTTCGGGATCAAATCAGCTTGAATGTGGCTGTGGCCGTCTTCGTGCTGCAGGCCTTCGCCGTTCAAGGTCGTACGACCGGCAGTACCGCCCAACAGGAAGCCGCGTGCGTGCATATCGCCGGCAGCCCATGCCAAGTCGCCGATACGTTGGAAACCGAACATAGAGTAGTAAATGTAGAACGGAATCATCGCGAAGTCGCTGTTGGCATAGCTGGTCGCTGCAGCAATCCAGTCAGCCATCGCGCCAGGCTCGTTAATACCTTCTTGCAGGATTTGACCGTCAACAGACTCTTTATAGAACATCAGTTGGTCTTTGTCTTGCGGGGTATATTGTTGGCCTTTCGGATTCCAAATACCGTATTGGCGGAACATGCCTTCCATACCAAAGGTACGGCTTTCGTCAGGAACGATAGGTACGACGCGTTTGCCGATTTTTTTGTCTTTCAGCAAAGTAGACAGAATGCGGACGAAAGCCATGGTGGTTGAGAATTCACGGTCGCCGCTGGATTTCAGTTGAGTCTCAAATGCTGACAATTCAGGCACTTCCAGAACTTCTTGGGTAGGCTTGCGTTGAGGCAGGTAGCCGCCCAAAGCTTCGCGGCGTGCGTGCAGGTATTTGTACTCTTCACTGTCGGGAGCAAAAGTCAGGTAAGGCAGATCGCCGCTGTCGATTTGCTCGTCGGTAACCGGAATGTCAAAGCGGTCGCGGAATTGTTTCAGAGACGCTTTGTCCATTTTTTTGGCTTGGTGGGCAACGTTTTGACCTTCACCGGATGCACCCATACCATAACCTTTAATGGTTTTCGCCAAAATTACGGTAGGTTTGCCGTCTGCATGGTTAGCTGCGCGGTCATAAGCGTTGTACACTTTTTGAGGGTCGTGACCGCCGCGGTTCAATGCCCAAATTTCGTCATCGGTCATATCGGCAACCAATGCTTTCAATTCAGGGGTATTGAAGAAGTGTTCGCGCACGTACGCACCGTCTTTGGATTTGTAAGTTTGGTAGTCGCCGTCCAAACATTCTTCCATGCGTTTGCGCAGGATGCCGTCTTTGTCTTTTGCCAAGAGGCGGTCCCAACGGCGGCCCCAAATAACTTTGACAACATTCCAGCCTGCGCCGGCAAAGTTGCCTTCCAATTCTTGGATGATTTTGCCGTTACCGCGGACAGGACCGTCCAAACGTTGCAGGTTACAGTTGATGACGAAAATCAGGTTATCCAAACCTTCGCGTGCTGCCAATGCGATGGCGCCTTGTGATTCAGGTTCGTCCATTTCGCCGTCGCCACAGAAACACCATACTTTACGGCCTTTGGTTTTTGCCAGACCGCGGGATTCCAAGTATTTCAGGAAACGGGCTTGGTAAATCGCCATGATCGGACCCAAGCCCATAGATACGGTCGGGAATTGCCAGAAATCAGGCAGCAAGTGCGGATGCGGGTAAGAAGGCAGACCCTGTCCGTCCACTTCCTGACGGAAATTGTTCAGTTGGTCTTCAGTCAGACGGCCTTCAACGAAAGCGCGGGCATAGATACCTGGAGAAACGTGGCCTTGGAAGAATACCAAATCACCTTCTTCGCCTTCGCCTTTAGCTTTCCAGAAGTGGTTGAAACCCACTTCGTACATGGTTGCGGCAGATTGGAAAGATGCGATATGACCACCCAGCTCCAAATCTTTTTTACCGGCGCGCAATACGATGGCGGCGGCGTTCCAGCGCACGAATGCACGGATGCGGTGTTCGATGTTTTGGTCGCCCGGAATGCCTTTTTCGTTTTCAACCGAAACGGTATTCAAATACGGGGTGGTCGTGCCGTGTGGCATACGTACGCCTTTGTCGCGGCAGTATTTGACCAGGTTTTCCAAGAGGTATTGCGCGCGTTCGCCGCCTTCATATTCGAGGACGGAGCTTAACGCGTCCAGCCACTCTTGGGTTTCGATAGGGTCAACATCGTGTAATTGGGTGGACATAGTATCTATCCTTTATGTTGAGTGTTTAATCGGCAGGGAGGGTGTAGCCAACCCCTTTATTTTCGTTTGTGAAAAATAATAAGCAAAAACGAAAATTTCTAAATCAAACCGAAACAAAACAATTTAAGTCCAATGTTTTCAAAAAATTATAAAAGTCTTGGAAACAAGGGAAAACTTGAAAAAAATGTTCGGTCTGCTCCACACGAAATCCTATCAGCAATCGGGTCTGCTGGCAAATAACTATGCTTTTAAAAGCAGGTTTTATACTGAAGTTGGCGTTTGGTAAGGCCAAGTCTTTTTGATTTCGAAATATTCTGTTTGATTTTGGTTATATTTTTTCGGAATTGTGGGATATCGAATCATTATGTCTCTGCCGGCAATTTCCCTATTGTAGAAAATCTATACACAAGCTTTGTGGATAACCGTGTTGATAAGCCACGGCTTGTGTTAAAAAAGTCTTACGCAACAAATGTACGCTTATTTTGATTAAAAAATAGGCACATTTAAATCTATAAAAATCATGTAATTATGTTCAATATGATGTTTCTGGTTATGTTTTTGCCGTCTGTAATCGGATTTGTCCCGTGCTTGGGGCAGGGGGTGAATTTTGGAGGTTGGTGCAAAACCTGCTTTTTTCGCGTTACAATCTGCACCCGATTTACTTTTGAATCTGCCTGTTTGGAAAAATACTTTTATGAAAGCCAGCCAATTTTTCATTTCCACCCTGAAAGAAGCCCCTGCCGAAGCCGCGCTTGCTAGCCACAAGCTCATGATTCGCGCCGGTCTGATTAAAGCCAACGCATCCGGTCTTTATACTTGGATGCCGATGGGGCTGCGCGTGTTGCGCAAAGTTGAAAACGTCGTGCGCGAAGAAATGGCGCGCGCGGGCAGCGTGGAGTTGCTGATGCCGGTGGTGCAGCCTGCCGAGCTGTGGCAGGAATCCGGCCGCTGGGAATTTTACGGTAGAGAACTGCTGCGTCTGAAAGACCGCCACGACCGCGATTTCTGCATGGGTCCGACCTGCGAGGAAGTCATCGCCGACATCGTGCGCAAAGAAATCAACAGCTACAAACAGCTGCCAAAAAACTTTTACCACATCCAAACCAAATTCCGCGACGAAGTGCGTCCGCGCTTTGGCGTGATGCGCGCACGTGAGTTCGTCATGAAAGATGCCTATTCCTTCCATGCCGACTATGCCTCGCTTCAGACGACCTATGATGCCATGTACGACGCTTACTGCCGCATCTTCACCCGTCTGGGCTTGGCGTTCCGCCCCGTCGCCGCAGACACCGGCAGCATCGGCGGCACCGGTTCGCACGAGTTTCAAGTGTTGGCGGAAAGCGGCGAAGATGTGATTGCATACAGCGACACTTCCGATTACGCCGCCAATATCGAGCTGGCACCGACCTTGCCGCTCAAAGGTGAACGCGCGGCCGCTCAGGCAGAGCTGGCCAAAGTACACACGCCGAACGTCAAAACCATTGATTCATTGGTTGATTTCCTCAGCATTCCGATTGAAAAAACACTGAAATCCATCGTGGTCGAAGGCGAAAACGAAGGCGAAATCGTCTTATTGCTGTTGCGCGGCGACCATGAGTTCAACGACATCAAAGCCGAAAAACTCGCAGGCGTGAAATCGCCACTGACCATGGCAGACCCTGCCGCCATCCGCGCGCAGTTCGGCGCAAACGGCGGCTCGCTCGGCCCTGTTGGCTTTAAAGGCAAAGTCTATGCCGATTTCGCCACCGAGAAAGGCGTGGACTGGGTCATCGGCGCGAACGAAGACGACTACCACTATACCGGCTTCAACTTCGTCCGCGACGCCGCCGAGCCTGAATTCATCGATTTGCGCAACGTCGTCGAAGGCGACGAAAGCCCCGACGGACAAGGTCGTCTGAAACTGGCGCGCGGCATCGAAGTCGGACACGTTTTCCAATTGCGCGACAAATACACCCAAGCCATGAACGTAAGCTTCCTTGACAACAACGGCAAATCGCAAATCATGGAAATGGGCTGCTACGGCATCGGCATCACCCGCGTCGTTGCCGCCGCCATCGAGCAGAACAACGACGAAAAAGGCATCATCTGGACAAAAGCGATGGCGCCGTTTGAAGTCGTTATCGTACCGATGAACTACAAAAAATCAGATGCCGTGCGCGAAACCGCCGACAAAATCTACGCCGAACTGCTGGCGGCAGGCGCGGACGTCCTTCTCGACGACCGCGACGAACGCGCAGGCGTGCTGCTGAACGACTCCGAGCTTCTGGGCATCCCGCACCGCATCGTCATCGGCGACCGCGCCCTGAAAGAAGGCAATGTCGAATACGCCGAACGTCGCGACAACGAAGCGCAATCGGTTCCGATCGGAGAAATTGTTGCACGTGTAACAGCTTCATTAAATGCGTAAGCTTGGTCAAATGCCGTCTGAAAATAATTTCAGACGGCATTTTTATTTGGGGAGAAAGTGAAGTGGCTTCAGTATTTTTAGAAGGAGAAGCAGTTGAAGTCGGCAATATTTTCTGTATCGGCAGGAACTATGCCGCACATATCGAAGAGTTAAAAAACGAAATACCTTCCGAACCTGTGGTGTTTATGAAGCCGTCAGGCAGCATTTTGAATAGCGGCGGTACAATCTTGCTGCCCGAATTCAGTAGGGATGTACATTTTGAGTGCGAGCTTGTGTTGCTGGTCGGTAAGGATTCAGACGGCATGGGCGAGGGTGAAGATATTTTGGGATGTGTCGCAGGATATGGTGTAGGGCTGGACCTTACGGCACGGGATATTCAATGCCGTCTGAAGGAAAAAGGACTGCCTTGGTTGAAGGCAAAGGGATTCAGGCATTCTGCATGTGTTTCGGATTTTGTGGCGGCGAACAAGGTTTCCAGACAATCCTTCCTTTTTTCATTGAGGCAGAACGGTATATTGAAACAGCGGGGCAACACGGAAATGATGATTTACCCGCTCAGGATGGTTTTATGCGAGCTGGTTCTGTCCTATGGCTTGAAAAAAGGCGATCTAGTATTTACCGGAACACCTTCAGGTGTAGGGAAAATCAGTGAGGGGGACAGATTGGAACTGGAATTGGACGGGCTTGCAGAAGCTTTTTTTACGGTAGCCCGAAAATAAGGCAGACTTATTCGTCCCGTCCGTTGAAAAATTCTTCCGAACCACCTTCGAAGAAACTTTGCAGGATTGCCTGTGCGGCTACTTGGTCGAGAACGGATTTCCTTTTTTTGCCAAAAACTTGTGCTTCTGAAAGCAGGCCTTCCGCATAGACGGACGAGAGGCGTTCGTCCACCCAATAGACGGGAAGCCCGAATCTGCCGTGCAGCCTGCGTCCGAACTTGCGCGACAGGTGCGTCATTTCATGTTCCGCGCCGTCGGTATGGACAGGCAGACCGACGACAAAATAACGCGGCTGCCATTCTTGAACCAGCTTGGCGATTGCCGCGAATTTTTCATCGTTGCTGCCGCCGGTAACGGTGGCCAGCGGATGGGACAGCCCCAATTCCGCATCGCCCTGTGCCACGCCGATGCGCGCTTCGCCGAAGTCGAACGCCAGTGCCGTTCCTTTTGGGATTTTATGCATGACCGGCTCCCGAAAACAGGGCGAGCGGGTCGATGCCGAGTTTGGCGAATGCGGCGGCGTAACGGTGTTCGTAGGGGATGTCGAACAGGATGTGTTCGTCGGCGGGAACGGTCAGCCACGCATTGTCGGCAAGTTCGCGTTCGAGCTGCCCTTTGCTCCAGCTCGAATAGCCTATGCTGATCAAGGCTTTGTCAACCGCACCTTCGCGTGAAATGTTTTCAAGCACATCGCGGGAAGAGGTCAGCGCGATGCCGTCTGAAACGCCGATGCTGCTTTGCCAGTTGCCGATCGGGGTATGCACGACATAACCTCGCTCGACTTGCACCGGCCCGCCCATCATCACGCTGTCGTGCTGCATCCGCATGGGGATGTTTTTGCCGGTGGCGGAAAAAATCATGTCCATCGTAATCGGAGAGGGTTTGTTGATGGCGATGCCGAGTGCGCCGTCTTCATCGTGTTTGCAGATATAGACGACCGATTGTGCAAAAAACGCGTCTTCCATATCGGGCATGGCGACGAGAAAGTGGTTGGACAGGTTCATAATCAGCGTTTGTCGGGATTTTCTATCGGGTTGGAAATAATGCAGGTGCCGGCAAGCAGTTTGCCGGAAGTATCGGTTTGCACCCCGTCGGTTTGCGGTATGCCGCTGCCGAAACAGGAAACTGCACTTAAGGAATTTTTCGGAGAACCTTGGACGATTTTATCGCTGTAAACCAAATAAGCGAAAGTTTTACGTTTCGGATCATAATAACGGATAATCTGTCGGCTCTTGAACGCGAAGCTCGTACCGCGCTTGAAAACTTCTTTCGGTTTGCGTACGGCGGTTTCGTCAAAAGAAATCGAAGATGCCGTCTGAACGCACGAAACCGATGCGTCGGACGCGTCCTCTTCCAAATTGACCATTTCCTTCAAACCGCCTTTTTTTGCATACGAAATATAACAGGCAACCCCTCGAACGTCGGGATCGTCGAATCCTTCCACTTCGATACGGTCGTTTTTGCCCAGCATATTGAAAACGGTGCTGACCCGTCCGATTTTATCGGTTTCGCCGCTGCCGCAGGCAGTCAGCAGAACAGCGGCAGACAGCAGTAGCAGTCTGTTCATCAAAATTTCCTTATCGGTTGAATCACCGTTTTCCGGAAGGCGGCAGGGCTTGCTTTGTTTGGATGGGCGCACGCTCCCGAATCGGGCAACATACGGTACGCGGCTTAATGTGCTACCCTGTATGTCGGAACACAATATCCGTTGCAGCATTGAAAATATGCCGCACAATATAAGGCTGTTTGAACCGATTGCAAGTGTCTGTGCAAAGAAGGTGCAAGATTGGGCAAACGGCATTTTCAGACGGCATAACTGACAGTATAATCCAAACGTCCGGCTGCTTTCGTGCAGCCTTCAGTATTATCCAACTTTTTCCGAAGGCCGAACCATGCGCTACAAACCCCTCCTGCTTGCCCTGATGCTCGTTTTTTCCACGCCCGTCGTTGCCGCCCACAACGCGGCACACAACCGTTCCGCCGAAGTGAAAAAACAGGCGAAGAACAAAAAAGAACAGCCAGAAGCGGCGGAAGGCAAAAAAGAAAAAGGCAAAAATGCCGCAGTGAGAGATAAAAAAACAGGTGGCAAAGAGGAGGAAAAAGAGGGCAAAGAGTCCAGAAAAAACGCCAAAAACCGCAAAGAAGCAGAGAAGGAGGCAACATCCAAGCAGTCTGCGCTCAAAGGACGCGGAGAGGATAAAGAATCGAAGGCGGAACACAAAAAGGCATATGGCAAGCCTGTGCCCGAATCCAAAGAAAAAAACGCAAAAACACAGCCTGAAAACAAACAAGGCAAAAAAGAGGCAAAAGGACAGGACAATCCGCGCAAGGGCGGCAAGGCGGAAAAAGACACTGTTTCTGCAAATAAAAAAGACCGTACCGACAAGGACGGCAAAGCAGTGAAACAGAACAAAAAACACACGGAAGAGAAAAATGCCAAAACCGATTCCGACGAATTGAAGGCCGCCGTTGCCGCTGCCACCAATGATGTCGAAAACAAAAAAGCCCTGCTCAAACAAAGCGAAGGAATGCTGCTTCATGTCAGCAATTCCCTCAAACAGCTTCAGGAAGAGCGTATCCGCCAAGAGCGTATCCGTCAGGCGCGCGGCAACCTTGCTTCCGTCAACCGCAAACAGCGCGAGGCTTGGGACAAGTTTCAAAACCTCAATGCCGAGCTGAACCGTTTGAAAACGGAAGTTGCCGGCGCGAAAGCGCAGATTTCCCGTTTCGTATCGGGGAACTATAAAAACAGCCAGCCGAATGCGGTCGCCCTGTTCCTGAAAAACGCCGAACTGGGTCAGAAAAACCGCTTTTTGCGCTATACGCGTTATGTGAACGCCTCCAATCAGGAAGTCGTCAAGGATTTGGAAAAGCAGCAGAAGGCATTGGCGGCGCAAGAGCAGAAAATCAACAATGAACTTGCCCGTTTGAAGAAAATTCAGGCAAACGTCCAATCACTCCTGAAAAAACAGGGTGTAACCGATGCTGCGGAACAGGCGGAAAGCCGCAGGCAAAATGCCAAAATCGCCAAAGATGCCCAAAAACTGCTGGAACAGAAAGAAAACGAGCAGCAACTGAACAAGCTCTTGAGCAATTTGGAGAAGAAAAAGGCCGAACACCGCATTCAGGATGCGGAAGCAAAAAGAAAACTGGCGGAAGCCAGACTGGCGGCTGCCGAAAAAGCCAGAAAAGAAAAAGAAGCGGCGCAGCAGCAGGCTGAGGCACGACGTGCGGCAATGTCCAACCTGACTGCCGAAGATAGGAGCATCCAAGCCCCTCCGGTTATGGGTATCGGCAGTGCCGACAGTTTCAGCCGCATGCAGGGACGTTTGAAAAAACCGGTTGACGGTGTGCCGACCGGACTTTTCGGGAAAAACCGCAACGGCGGCGATGTTTGGAAAGGCGTGTTCTATTCCACTGCACCTGCAACGGTTGAAAGCATTGCGCCGGGAACGGTGAGTTATGCGGACGAGTTGGACGGCTACGGTAAAGTGGTCGTGGTCGATCACGGCGAGAACTACATCAGCATCTATGCCGGTTTGAGCGAAATTTCCGCCGGCAAGGGGCAGCCGGTTTCTGCGGGAAGCAAAATCGGCACGAGCGGGTCGCTGCCGGACGGGGAAGAGGGGCTTTACCTGCAAATACGTTATCAAGGTCAGGTGTTGAATCCTTCGAGCTGGATACGTTGATTGGGAAAATAAAAAGGCAGGTTTTGCGCGGATTGTCCGCTGCGGCGCGTCCCGTTGCAAATCCTGCCGTTTTCAATACGTTTTCAATGGCTGTGTTTCCGTTTTCGGAAAATCAAGAGAGAAAGTTAAAGAAGAATGTCGAAACCTGTTTTCAAGAAAATCGCACTTTATACCCTGGGCGCAATCAGCGGCGTTGCCGTCAGTCTGGCGGTGCAGGGTTTTGCCGCCGAGAAGGACAGGCGGGATAACGAAGTCTTGCCGGTACAATCCATCCGCACAATGGCGGAGGTTTACGGTCAGATTAAGGCAAACTACTATCAGGATAAACCCGATGCCGATCTTTTCGAAGGTGCGATGAAGGGTATGGTTGCCGATTTGGATCCGCATTCCGAATATATGGATAAAAAAGGTTATGCGGAAATGAAGGAGTCTACCAGCGGGGAGTTTGGCGGCCTAGGCATGGAAATCGGTCAAGAAGACGGATTTGTCAAAGTTATCGCACCGATTGAGGATACGCCTGCGGAACGGGCAGGGGTGAAAAGCGGCGACTT
Organism: Neisseria basseii; assembly: GCF_962707005.1. NCBI lineage: Bacteria > Pseudomonadati > Pseudomonadota > Betaproteobacteria > Neisseriales > Neisseriaceae > Neisseria > Neisseria basseii. The sequence goes on from NZ_CAUIXH010000010.1 coordinate 72,541, forward strand.
CATTGTGAAAATCGATAATGTTTCGACGCGCGGGATGACAGTCAGCGAAGCAGTTAAAAAAATGAGGGGTAAGCCGGGTACGAAGATTACTTTGACGCTGTCGCGTAAAAATGCCGACAAGCCGATAGTCGTCAACCTGACGCGCGCCATCATTAAAGTGAAAAGCGTCCGCCATTATTTGCTCGAGCCGGATTACGGCTATATCCGCGTGTCGCAGTTCCAAGAGAAGACGGTCGAAAGCGTCAATACCGCCGCAAAAGAGCTGGTAAAGGAAAACAAAGGCAGACCGCTCAAGGGGCTGGTGTTGGATTTGCGCGACGACCCCGGCGGGCTTTTGACCGGCGCGGTCGGCGTGTCGGCGGCGTTTCTGCCGTCTGAAGCGGTCGTCGTCAGTACCAAGGGGCGCGACGGCAAAGACGGCATGGTACTGAAAGCCGTTCCCGAAGATTATATGTACGGTATGGGCGGCGATCCTTTGGCGGGTATTCCTGCCGAGTTGAAAACCGTTCCGATGACGGTGTTGATCAATTCGGGTTCGGCTTCCGCTTCGGAAATTGTCGCAGGTGCATTGCAGGACCACAAACGCGCGGTGATTGTCGGTACGCAGAGCTTCGGCAAAGGTTCGGTTCAGACTTTGATTCCCTTGTCTAACGGCAGCGCGGTCAAGTTGACGACCGCCCTGTATTACACGCCGAACGACCGTTCCATTCAGGCGCAGGGGATTGTTCCGGATGTCGAGGTAAAAGATAAGGAACGTGCTTTTGAAAGCCGTGAGGCGGATTTGGTCGGACACATCGGCAATCCTTTGGGCGGCGAGGATGTCAATAGTGAAACCCTTGCCGTGCCGGTTGAAGAAAATGGGGATAAACCCGCTGCAAAAGAAAAAGGCAAAAAGAAAAAGGATGAGGATTTGTCTTCAAGGCGGATTCCCAACCCTGCCAAAGATGAGCAGTTGCGCAAGGCTTTGGATTTGGTCAAGTCGCCCGAGCAGTGGCAGAAGTCTTTGGGGCTGGCGGCGAAAAAGCCGGTTTCAAGTAAAGACAAAAAAGATAAGAAGTAGGTTTTGACGATGCCGTCTGAAAGGGTTTCAGACGGCATATTATGTTTGAAAGGACAGGTTATGAGCGATTTTTTACCGGAATTTGAACCGTTTGCAGAGAAAATTGCAGCCACGGCAAAACCCGTCGTGCGTTTTTCTTTGAAGAAAGAGACAGTAGAACTGTGGGACAGCAAGGTCGGTGGCAGACCTTATCTGCCGGAGGGTATGGAATATCCCCAAAACGACCAAGGACAACCGCTTTCCCTGCTGGCACAAATCAACTTTGCCCAAATGCCGCATCTGCCGGACTATCCGACTGAAGGCATCGTCCAGTTCTTTGTCGACGGTTACGACGATTTGTCGGGCATGGATTTCGACGACTTGCGTGCCCAAAAGGGATTCCGTGTTTTGTACCATCGCGAAGTGCGGCAGGAAGGTCTGTGTTCGGATCTTCCGGCATATTCCGATTTCGGGGATTTCGGAGTCGGTCTGCCGTTTGATGCAGAGGAAGAATTCCGCATGGTTTTTTCCGAACCGGAGACGCAATATCTGTCTTTCGACGATTACCGTTTCGATCAGACTTTTCCGGAAATGCGCAAGCTGATTCTCGAAAGGGTTACGGATACGGGTAACAACGATTGGCGGCTTTACGAGAACTATCGGGAAGCCTCCAATCAGGCGGGACACTGTATTGGCGGTTATCCCTGCTTTGCCCAATACGATCCGCGCGGCGGCAGTTTGGAAGGCTATGAACTGCTGTTCCAATTGGAAAGCCAATATGACGAGAACGAAGGAATAGACATTATGTGGGGCGATATGGGTGTCGGCAATTTCTTTATCGCGCCCGAAGATTTGGAAAAATGCGATTTTTCCAAAACGGCATTCACTTGGGATTGCGGTTGAGTTCAGACGGCATACGGTCGGGAATGTCTTTTATTCCATGCCGTCTGAAAGACGTTTCTGACCTATCCCTACTACACGCTTTGTCCACAAACGCATCACAGGCAAGATTATGGAAGTTATCCGATACCCCGATTCCCCCTTCAAACTCCACCAACCTTTCCCGCCAGCAGGCGACCAGCCCACCGCCATTGCCGGCCTGCTCGAAGGGCTTTCAGACGGTCTTGCCTATCAAACCTTGCTCGGCGTAACTGGTTCGGGCAAAACCTACACCATGGCGAACGTCATCGCCCAAAGTGGCCGACCCGCCATCATCATGGCGCACAACAAAACCCTTGCCGCCCAGCTTTATGCCGAAATGCGCGAGTTTTTCCCCGAAAACGCGGTGGAATATTTTGTCTCCTACTACGACTATTACCAGCCCGAAGCCTATGTGCCCAGCCGCGACTTGTTCATCGAAAAAGACAGCGCGATCAACGAACACATCGAGCAAATGCGCCTTTCCGCCACCAAAAACCTGATGACGCGCGACGACGTGATTATCGTCGCCACCGTGTCTGCCATTTACGGTATCGGCGACCCGACCGAATATCAACAAATGGTATTGTCCGTCAAAGAAGGCGACACCATCGAGCAGCGCGACATCATCGCCACGCTCGTTTCCATGCAGTACGAACGCGGTGATTTGGACTTCAAACGCGGCAGCTTCCGCGTGCGCGGCGACGTGATTGACGTGTATCCCGCCGAAAGCTCCGAAAACGCCTTGCGCATCAGCCTGTTTGACGACGAAATCGACCGCCTCGATATGTTCGACCCGCTTTCAGGCGGCCTTATCCAACGCGTCGGCCGCTACACCGTCTTCCCGTCCAGCCACTACGTTACCCCGCGCGACACCGTATTGCGCGCCTGCGAGTCCATCAAAGAAGAATTGCGCGAACGCATCGAATTCTTCGCCCGCGAACAACGCCCCGTCGAACAACAACGCATCGAACAGCGCACCCGCTTCGACCTCGAAATGCTCTACGAAATGGGCTTCTGCAAAGGCATCGAAAACTACTCCCGCCACTTCTCCGGCAAAAAAGAAGGCGAACCGCCGCCCACGTTGATGGACTACCTGCCCGACAACGCCATCATGTTCATTGACGAAAGCCACGTTACCGTTACCCAAATCGGCGGCATGTATAAAGGCGACGCATCGCGCAAACAAAACCTCGTGGACTACGGCTTCCGCCTGCCCTCCGCCCGCGACAACCGACCGCTCAAATTCCACGAATTTGAAAAAGTCATGCCGCAAACCGTCTTTGTTTCCGCCACCCCCGCCAAATACGAAGAAGAACACGCCGGACAAGTCGTCGAACAAGTCGTCCGCCCCACAGGGCTGGTCGACCCACAAATCATCATCCGCCCCGTCGCCACCCAAGTCGATGATTTAATGAGTGAAATCAACGACCGCATCCAAAAAGGCGAACGCGTGCTCGTTACCACCCTCACCAAACGCATGGCGGAGCAACTCACCGACTATTACAGCGAACTCGGCATCAAAGTACGCTACCTGCACAGCGACATTGACACTGTTGAGCGCGTTGAAATTATTAGGGATTTGCGGCTCGGTCTATTTGACGTACTCGTCGGCATCAACCTCTTGCGCGAAGGCCTCGACATCCCCGAAGTTTCCCTCGTCGCCATCCTCGACGCAGACAAAGAAGGCTTCCTGCGCTCCCACCGCAGCCTGATTCAAACCATAGGCCGCGCCGCCCGCAACGTGAACGGCGTCGCCATCCTGTACGCCGACAAAATCACCGACTCCATGAAAGCCGCCATCGACGAAACCGAACGCCGACGCGAAAAACAGATTAAATTCAACGAAGAACACGGCATCGTACCGCAGCAGATTAAAAAACAGGTCAAAGACATCATCGACGGCGTGTACCACGAAGAAGACGGCGGCAAAAGCCGTCTGAAAGGCAAAAACAAGGTTAAAGTCGGCGAAATCCACAATGAAGAAGATGCGATTAAAGAAATCGCCAAACTGGAAAAAGCCATGCAGCAGGCGGCTAGAGATTTGCAGTTTGAAGAGGCGGCTGTGTTGAGGGATAGGATACGGGGGATTAAGGAGAATTTGTTGTTTGGGGCGAAGTGAGAAAAATGCCGTCTGAAGCAAGCGTAGGTCGGATTCAAGAATCCGACCTACTAAATTTCATTTAAAAAATCAGGATTTTCAAATAACTTGTAAATAAAACTCTCTATTGAGTCAGCTAACGGATTTTCCATATCCCATATCCAATAGACAGGTTGTTTAGGCTTATCTAAATTTCTCCTATCAAAACAAATAAAATATTCACTAAATCTTTCGAAAAATGGTACTTGATATGGCTCAATAACAAAATCAGAAGAAACTTGTTCTGACTCCCCAATCAATATATCTAAAATGGATAAAGGATCCATAATTCGATTATCGGACTCTGAGCGAATACTTCCACTTTCATTTACAGTAAGAAAACCATAACCAATTTCTTTCCAAAAGCAGAATAAATCATATGGGATTTGGATATGCTTTTCTAACTCTATAAAATCACTATCTGGTAATTTAAAAAATAGATTTTTCTCTTGGCATAATGAATATTCATCGAAATTATTCACAATAATAGAAGAATTTTTTATTCGTTCAAACATATTATCTATCCAAATGTTTTTGAAGATTTCTTAATGCTCCATCTGCTCGATGAATGCCGCCTTGATGCTGTTCAGCAAGCAACTCTAAGTCGGATACTTGTATCCGACAAAACCTTTAATATTCCCGTTGTTGCAATCCATTGCAGCAACGCCCAAAATGTCGGATTCGAGAATCGAACCTATGGAAAACTAAAGATTTCATATGGGCTATAGCTTGCTTCTTAATCGTCTCTAAAGAAATTTTGAGCCTACCTACGTAATTTATTTATTATCTAATATTTTTATAGGTATTAATGGATTATTTTCCTCCCATGGAACTTCATAATCTAGAAAAATAGATTCTAGCGCTAGAATGAACGAATGATTAAGCTCAAATGGCAAATCTTCGCATTCGAATAGTTCGGGAATATAAAATTTAACTAAATCCAAGCCTTTTTTTGTTAATGTAATTTCCTCAGAATACCATAATTCATTATTTTCCGTACCAAAAGGATTTTGTTTTGCAAATTCCTGGCAAAACAGGAATATCTCTTGTTTTTTATCAAATGTAAAAGGCCATAAAATAGCCAATTCACATACTAATAGCCGATATATAAATTCAACTGCAAATTGCCATTGCCATGTTTGCGGTTCGCGCCCTAGTGGTGCAAAAGATATCGGAGTAAAATCATCAAAGGCCAAATATTCAAATCCGCATTGTATTTCTTCTGCTGTTTCTTTATTCATAGTAAAACCTTATTTAGCTGGAAATTTAAATTTTAAACTTGTAGGCCGAGACCTTTGCAAAATTCCTTTTCCCCCAACAATCAAAACCCCAACACAGGTTTTCGGCTGTTTTCGCCACCAATCACTCCCTAACTCTACCCAAATACCCCCTTAATCCTCCCCAGACACCCGATAATCAGGCATCCGACCGCCTTTTAAGCAGCAACAGGCACACTT
>NZ_CAUIXH010000011.1:0-68979 GCF_962707005.1 Neisseria basseii
CAGACGGCCTGTTTTCGTATCCACTTCCACCAAATCCAATACGCCGCTGATACCCAGTTTCTCCGCCAATACATGCACTGTCCGCTCAAAGCGCACGCCCTTGCGCGTTTCGGGCTCGCCCGAATCCACCCGCTCATGCAGCGCCTTGCCTTGCGCGGTCAAATAATTCTCCGCCCAAGCCTGTTCGTTGTGAATCAGCGCGCATTGACGCGGGCAAAAGGCGTAGTGTTGCAGGGCGGAAAGGGGAATCAGGCGCGTGTCCTGATTTTCCCCTTGGGTTTCGGTTAAAAGTGCGGTCATTTTTAGCCTAATTTACGCAGCAGCTTGGTTTCGCCAAGATTTTGATCGTCCACGCTGACAAGGTAGTCGTCAAAACTCCTTGCTACTTCCACTCCGTCTTTTTTAGCAACCTGAATACGTTTGAAGAGGCTGTCGGCAGGTGTGTCGCCCAGATTATTGCTGTGTTCAAACACATAAAGCCCGCGTGCATTCATTTGTCCGCGTGCGGCGGAATGGTCGTGGTCGAACATATTGACGAGTGCCTGCCAAAGCAGCTCTAAATCGTTTTCGGAAAAGCCTGTTTGTTTGGCGAAATGGGCAGAAATAAAGCCGTGGCAGCGGTATAAGCCGTAAGGTACGGTGAATTTGCGCCCCATACGACCACGCTCTTTTTTAGCTTTTTCTTCTTCACTGTCATCAGGGTTCAGAATTTCAACTTCTTTGGCTGGAGCAGAACGAGTAATGCTATGTTCAAGCGTTACTATCGGCTCAATGGAACGGGAAAAAGTTAATTGCACAGGTCCTCGAACTTGACCTGCATTTTCACCTGTCGTTAAAACTGCGCCAAAAGTGCGAATATCATAGTAGCGTTTGCACATATATTGACGGGCGCTTTCTGTTCTTTCTTTACCTTTAGGCTTATCTTTTACTTCATCTTGCTGATGGGCTTCAGCAATCAAATCATTAAGAATAATTTTTTCACGAATAAAGATATCGTGATGCTCGTCATTTTGGGTCATTTGGATAAAGTTGCGGACTTTGCGTTTCAGGCAAACATCGGTTACCAGACCTTCCCCAGTTTGTGGATCGATACGCGGCAGATTGCCTGCGTCGGGGTCGCCGTTGGGATTTCCGTCTTGCACGTCAAATAAAAAGACAAAGTCGTAGCGTTTTTCAATAGTCATGGCATTTGCTCCTTATGCAGTTTTCGCTTCGTTAAACAGATTTTTCAATGCGTCTTTGGTAAACAGGAATTGGGTTTCGTGGTAATAACCGATGGCGAATAGGCCTTGCTGTTCCAAATTCAAATGGTTGGGAAATCTCTGACAATGTTCCAAAATCTGGCGGATTTCCCATTGCAGTTGCACGGCACGTCCTTCAAATTCCAGTTTAGTCAAATGGTGCGGCAACAAGCGCATCAGTGTGCCGAATACGGCAATCGGCGTACTGCTTGCCGAACCGAAATAGCGGTCGGCAATGGTGGCGTTCAAGCCGGGATTGGCTTCGGCCTGTGTTTTTTCCAGCACGGCAAACAGCCGCCCCAGCACATAGCCGATGTCTTGACGGTTTCTATCTAAGCTCATCGTTAGCTCCTTCATGTTTTTCAGACGACCCGCGCGGATTGCGCGATTGATATAGGCTTTAAGCAGACTTGCCCTGCCATAGGTAATTTTCTGTTCCGCCTTGTTGCGCCGCAAAGCAGCCTGCAACAGGCTGACGGGTAAAACGCGGTTGTTAAGTGCGGCATCGGTTATTTGGGCAATCAGGTCAGATGGCAGATTTTCCATTTTGCCGTCCAACACCAAATTGCCCAGCAGGCGTGGTAGCGGCATATATTCGGGGTATGGCGAGTTTTCGCCACGTACCATCTGCAAATCGTCATACCACGCCGCAATGCTTTCGGATAAGGCGGCAACAGTGGTTTCATGCCAAAAGCGGACGACAATCCGCGCGGAATTGGGCGATAGACCTAAAAGGTAGAATTTTTCTTTGCCGTCAGGTTCTGTATATTTGCCGTTGTACAAGCTTTTATAAAGTGATTTGACCGCATCAATATGGGCATCGGGATTGTCTTTGCCGCCGCCGCTAATCAGCGAAGCAAGATACTCTTCCAACGGAGTCGGTTTCGCACTCCAACAGATGGCTGTTACATCGCCGATACGGAAGCGGTTTTCACCGGCAAGCAGGGTGTTTAAGGCTGTGGTGTATTCAAACATGACTTGTTCACCCACAGGAAAGATAAAGCCCTGCTCTTTGCCGTATGATTCAAAAGCCGACAGATTTACCGATGTAAACGGGGCGGGCTTGGCGTTCACACCTTTCACGGGGTTATGTAGCCGCGCAATCGGCGCAAGTTTGCCCGTTACCAGGCAAATGCCTTTGGGGATGTTATCGGATTGTGCCTGATTAGCTTGACTCACATATGCCTGAACCGCCTTTGATTGACAAACCAAATCTACTGCCTCGTCCACCAAGCGGAAGCTGAGATTACAGCCTTTGACTTTGGCACATTCCACCCAATTTGCAGCCTGCATGGCTTTGCTTTTTTCTGCCGCAGAAGCCAAAAAGGCGGCAACGGCGGCAACACCTGCATCATCGGGCAGCGCCTGTTTCAATTCGTTTACTTTGGAGGTAAAGCTGGCATGCTGTCTATCCGCCTGCTCCTGCCCTTTTTCTCCGGCATAGGCAAGCACATAACCGTAGTGATCCCACAAAATGTTGCTTACTTCGTAGGATTTTGAACCGCTCCTGCCTAAACCTTTCGGCACCAAAAAAGTGCGGCCAACTTTCTTCTTACCTTTCAGCTCACGGGTATCTTCCAGCTGAATAAAATTACCCTGTTTGTCTATAACAATAATGAACGGGATTTCTTTGTTTTCAAACCCTTCCGGGGCAACACCACCATCGCTTTCGGCTTTGCGTTGGTAGTATTGGGTGAGTGCGTGCAGAATCATCGTTTCACCTCCTCGCTATTAGCTGGGGGCACGGTAATTACGCCATTTATCGCTTTGCATTGGTAAAACATGGGTTCGACGTTATTGGAATCGCGCGGGTCGGATTTGCTGAAATCCATGTCGTACAGCATAAAGCCGAAATCTTGGGTGATGTCTTCGCGCGGCAAACCGTCTTCAACCTTTTCAAGCAGCCTGAAATGGCAGGGAAACTCTCGGCAACCCAAATAAGGCTGATGAAAATACTGCCCTTTTTTTGCGCGCCGTTTGAACATTTCGGCAAATTTGACGTAGTTGTCGCCCTCGCCTGCTTCACTTGTCATGTCAAAATCGGCGTGGATGCGATAGGCAACGTCTTTCAGCAGCATGGATGCGCGCTGCTGGCGGTTGTCTTCAATATAGAGCGAGCCGCTGCGTTCACTCATTTTGATTCCCACTTCGTTACGGCGGATATTCGTCCACTGAATCGGTTTGAGAATCTCGAGCTTCTGTATCTGCCATCGAATGGCGGGTTTCCACAAGATTGCCATTAGGATATTTCGTGCTGCTGATGGTGTAATTACGGGATAACTAACCCGTTCCACCTTGAGCTCAGGCCTGGTAAAGCACGCCAGCTCACCGCTAATTTCTAAAATGAAACTCATATCGACTCCTCATTAATAATTCTATAAAGCCATATTAATATTACCATGCTACTCATGTCAAGTGTGATTCGCTTATTTTTTCAATAAACTGTAAAATATGCCTACGCTAAACCTCTTTCCATACAATTGATTAAATGGATTATTAGCGGTCAGTCGCTTCTGGGCGGCTGTGTGTTGAAACTATAATGCCATGTTAAAAATGGCAAAATGCCCCTAGAAATAGGGGCATTTTTCATAAAACCGAATTTTCAGGCAGCCAAGCCATATCATCAAAATTCGCGCCAAGCACGGCTTTGTAATAGCCCTTATCTAACACCAGCAATCCCGCTCTGGAAAAAACGGCATGTTCAGGCAACTTTTTCAGTTCGTGTTCATACACGGTAATCGTGTAGCGTTGTAATTTGCGGTAAACCCATTTGTGTTTGAGTGGATCGTTTTCTAAAAATTTGAACCAACTTTCAAACGGCTCAGGCAGCGGCGGGCAGTCAGTTTGCCCAAAGGAATTGTCGGCCGGCTGAGGAAAGTGTTGTTTGTCTAAAACATCCTGCCATTCTGAAACTTCCACGCCGTCCAAATGTCGTCTGAAAAAATCGTCCAGCTCGTTTGCTTTGACAATTTGCGGACTGTCGTCTGCTGCCGAATAAGCTAACGGGATAAACGGCACGACCAGTGCTACGCCTTGGTTATCAATCAGGCGGAAGCGTTCGGCAGCAGTGCGAAATTTGATTGCCAGCGGATTTTCATTGGATGATTCTGCCGTCAAGAGTCTTGTAATGTTGTGTTTGTCCACATCGCCTTTGCCGTTGAACCGGCGGAAATATTCGGCAAATGCCGACGGGGAAAGCGGGTCGCCGAGCAGCCCTACTTTCAGCATCTCTTCGGTAATGTCCTGCCCCTGTTTCAGGCTACCGCTGGGCGCGCCTTCTTCAGCACGGAACACGACCACTTCGCCCAACTGCGGCAGTTTGCCTTCACGGTTGCACCGCCCCGCCGCCTGGGCAATGCTGTCCAGCCCTGCCATCGCCCGATAAACGCAAGGGAAATCCAAATCCACACCGGCTTCAATCAACTGCGTGCTGACCAGCCATAAAGGCTTGTGCAGGCTGCCTGCGCTATACAGTGCCAAATATCGGCGAACCAACGCAATGACTTCGCTGCGGTGTGTGGCGCACATATTGGCAGACAAATGTAGCTTGATTCCGTTAGAAGGCAGGGCGGTAAAGAGTTTTTGGGCGTGTTTTCGCGTATTGACTACCGCCAAAACACACGGACGCGCGGCGATTTCATCGGCAATTTCCTGCCAGCTTTGCGCTTCGTCGTTTGGCAGCGGCATTTTGATGCAGACGCGGCGCAGTTTTTCCGATAAGGCAATTTTGTCTGCCACAATCTCGCGCACGTCCGGCAGGCCTTCCAAAATGGTGCGGCCGAATGCGTCGATATTTTTGCCAAGTTCAGGCTGAGTTGCCGTGCACAGCACAAAGGTAACGCCGTAATCGCGAGCCAACACCCGCATCATATCGGTAATCGGCTTTTGGAAATCACGCGGAAGCTGCTGGGCTTCATCCAAAATCACCACACTATCGGCAATATTGTGAATCTTACGGCAACGGCTGGTTTTCGCCGCAAACAGGCTTTCAAACAGTTGCACGTTAGTGGTAACAACCAGCGGCGCGTCCCAATTTTCCGTAGCAAGACGAGTTTTCGCTGTTTCCTTATCTTCTTTCACTTCTAAATTGCTGTGGTGTTCTAAAACCACATCATCGCCTAATGCTTTGCAGAAAACATTGGCGTTCTGCTCGATAATACTGGTGAAAGGAATAGCATAGATAATACGTTTTTTGCCAAATTTCAGTGCGTGTTTCAAAGCGAACCCCAAGCTCGCTAAAGTTTTACCGCCACCGGTCGGCACGGTTAAAGAAAACAAAGTGCGGTCCGTTTCTGCGGCAGAAAAACATTGCTGCAAAATGGCATGGCGTTCTTGGTTTAAAGATGAGTTTTTATCTGCTTTTTCTAAAAGTTGCGCCATATATTGCTCATATCTTCGGTGCAACTCATCCAAACCGAGAAATTTCGGGCGCAATCCGGCTGCCTGCGCGGCATCCGCATCGGCGTAGCCGTTCATAAAGGCTTCGGTATCCAAGAAATCGGCATCCACCAAACAGGAAAAGAGAAAACGCAGCCAAATATGTAATTCCTCCAGCTTTGCCCCTTCTTTCCAAAATGCAAAAAAATCCCGCTTCAGATCATCATCTGATAACGGGAAAAAATCTTCGGACAAACTGCTTTCCACCAAGCCTGACAAAGATGCCGCCAACTCGTCATCCGCCTGTTGCAGACGGCGTTTCAGGCTGCCTTTGTCATACCAATCTGCCAGCCCGGCATGATGCCCGGCAATCAAATACGCCAGCAAATGCCCAAAAAACGGATTGAGGTGATCTACTGCATATTTGGCACCGGCAGTGGAATGCGGAATTTTGCGCAACTTGGTAGATTCGACATCTTCCAAATGGGCATTTTCTTTTTCAAAACCGGATGCATTACGGATATATTTCTGAAAAGCTTCCTGAAATTTCCCCAAATCGTGCAAAAGCCCCGCATATTCGGCAAACAACGCCCCGTAACGCCCTGCAAAACGCTTGGCGAGTTGGGCGACTTTTTGCAGGTGGTCTTGCAGGGGATGGGGATGCCAATTTCCTGATGCGTCTTGGCGGACATGGGCTATTATATAGTCGAAATTCACATCGATTCTCCAAATTTAAAACGCGCAAAATTTAACGAACAAGCCATACGAAATGGTTTGAGGTGTTGAAAAATCGAAAATCTGTGGAATGAGCTCGTCTGAAAGTCTTTGTCAGGCTTTCAGACGGCATTTTGATTATCAAGTAACGCTTTATCACCCTTTTTTATTGTTCAATGCGGCTTTGACAAACGCGGTGAACAAAGGATGGCCTTTGCGCGGGTTGGAGGTGAACTCAGGGTGGAACTGACAGGCGAAGAACCAAGGGTGGTTCGGCAGTTCGATGGTTTCGACCAAGCGTTCGCGTCCGGCGGATACGCCGCCGATGACCAAGCCTGCTTTTTCCAACTGAGGAACATAGTTGTTGTTGACTTCGTAGCGGTGGCGGTGGCGTTCGCGGATGTGTTTGCTGCCGTAGATTTTGGCGGCGAGGCAGCCTGCTTTCAATTCGACTTCTTGCGCGCCCAAACGCATCGTGCCGCCCAAATCGGCGGATTCGTCGCGGGTTTCGACGCTGCCGTCGGCAGTTTGCCATTCGTCAATCAGGGCAACGACGGGGGCGGCGCATTTGAGGTCGAACTCAGTGGAATTCGCACCTTTCAAACCTGCCACGTCGCGGGCGTATTCAATCAGTGCAATCTGCATACCGAGGCAGATGCCCAAGTATGGCACGTTGTTTTCACGGGCATAGCGCACAGCGGCGATTTTGCCTTCCACACCGCGCGAACCGAAACCGCCGGGAACGAGGATGGCATCCATATCTTTGAGCATAGAAACGTCGCCGTTGTTTTTCTCGATACTTTCGCTGTCGACAAAGGTAATTTGTACGTCGGTTTCGGTGTGAATGCCTGCGTGTTTCAAGGCTTCGATCAGCGATTTGTAGGACTCGGTCAAATCGACGTATTTGCCGACCATGGCGATTTTGACGGTGTGTTTCGGGTTTTGGATGGCGTGGACGATTTTTTTCCACGCGGTCAAATCCGCCTGCTGTACGTTAAGCTGCAACTGCTCGGTAATGATGTTGTCGATGCCTTGGTCGTGCAGCATTTCGGGGCATTCGTAGATGCTGTCCACGTCGTAGCTGCCGACAATCGCGCGCTCTTCCACGTTGCAGAACAAGGCGATTTTGCGGCGTTCGTCCGCAGGCATTTTCCTGTCCATGCGGCAAATCAGGATGTCGGGCTGCAAGCCGATGCTCAACATTTCTTTAACGGTGTGCTGGGTCGGCTTGGTTTTGATTTCGCCTGCGGCGGCGATGTAGGGGACGTAGCTCAAGTGGGCGAACAGGGTGTTGTTGCGTCCCAACTGGCTTCGCATCTGGCGGATGGCTTCCAAAAACGGCAGCGATTCGATGTCACCGACCGTGCCGCCGATTTCGACAATCGCCACATCGTAACCTGCCGCGCCTTCGTGGATGCGGCGTTTGATTTCGTCGGTAATGTGCGGGATGACTTGAACCGTGCCGCCGAGATAGTCGCCGCGGCGTTCTTTGGCGATAACGTTTTCGTACACCTGCCCCGTGCTGAAGCTGTTGCGGCGGGTCATCGTGGAATCGATGAAACGTTCGTAGTGTCCCAAGTCGAGGTCGGTTTCCGCGCCGTCGTCGGTGACGAACACTTCGCCGTGTTGGAACGGGCTCATCGTGCCGGGATCGACGTTGATATAAGGATCGAGCTTGAGCATGGTAACGTTCAAGCCGCGCGATTCGAGGATGGCGGCAATAGAAGCGGCGGCGATACCTTTACCCAGTGAGGAGACAACGCCGCCGGTTACGAAAATGAATTTGGTCATGATGGAATACCCATGTTGGAATGTGCGATTTTAACTTGAAGCGCGCGGTTCTGGCAAACAGGCGGATGCCGTCTGAACGGTGGACGGCTGTTTTCAGACGGCATCTTTTCTTTATTTCCCGGTACTTTGGCGCAACTCGCGGCGCAGGATTTTGCCGACGTTGGACTTGGGCAACTCGTCGCGGAATTCGATATTTTTCGGTACTTTATATGCGGTTAATTCGGTGCGGCAAAAGGCGATAAGTTCTTCTTTGGTCAATGACGGGTCTTTTTTGACGACGAATACTTTGAGTGCCTCGCCGGTTTTTTCGTCGGGTACGCCGATACAGGCGACTTCCATCACTTTGCCGTGATGCGCGATGACTTCCTCGATTTCGTTCGGATAAACATTGAATCCGGAAACAACGACGAGGTCTTTCTTACGATCGACCAGCTTCAACCAGCCTTTTTCGTCCATCACGGCAATATCGCCGGTTTCCAAAAAGCCGCGCGCGTCTATGGCTTTAGCGGTTTCTTCGGGGCGATTCCAGTAGCCTTGCATCACTTGAGGGCCTTTTACCCACAATTCGCCCGGCTGCCCAACGGGGACTTCTTTGCCGTTTGCGTCGCGCAATTCTACTTCGGTGGACGAGACGGGCAAACCGATGCTGCCGCTGTATGATTCGATGTTTAAGGGGTTGCAGCACACGCCAGGGCTGGCTTCGGTCAAACCGTAGGCTTCGACAATAGGCGTACCGGTGATTTTTTTCCATTTTTCGGCAACGGCTTTTTGGGTCGCCATACCGCCGCCCAAAGTCAGCCGCAATCCTGAAAAATCGACTTCAGCAAAATCGGGCCGGTTGACCATCACGTTAAACAGCGTGTTCACGCCGATAAATACGTTAACCTGCTGTTTTTTCAGTTCGCCGATAAAGCCTTTCATATCGCGCGGGTTGGTAATCAGGATGATTTTCGAGCCGGCATTGGCAAAAATCATCAGATTCACCGTCAGGGCGAAGATGTGGTACAACGGCAAGGCGGCGATAACGGTTTCTTTTCCCTCACGCAACTGGTTTTTAATCCATTCTTTTGCCTGAAGCATATTGGCGCAGATGTTGCCGTGACTCAGCACCGCCCCTTTGGCAACGCCTGTCGTGCCGCCCGTGTATTGCAACAGCGCGGTATCTTCGCGGTTTAATGCGACAGGTTGGAAAACGTGCTTCGCTCCTTCTTTCAATGCCGTCTGAAAGGAAATGGTTTCCCGAATACGGTATTCGGGCACCATTTTCTTGATTTTTCGGATGATGAAATTGATCAGCGAACCTTTAAGCAGCCCGAACATTTCGCCGACGGAGGCGACGATGACGTGTTTGATCTGCGTGCGCGGCAGCACCAGCTCCAGCGTGTTGGCAAAATTTTCCAAAACGATGATGGTGGTCGCGCCGCTGTCTTTCAACTGATGCTCCAACTCGCGCGGCGTATAAAGCGGATTGGTGTTCACCGCCACCAAACCTGCCTGCAAAATGCCGAAAAGGGCAATCGGGTATTGCAATACGTTCGGCATCATAATGGCAACACGCTCGCCGCGCGGCAGCTTCAGGATGTTTTGCAGATAAGAGGCGAAATCGGTCGCCAGTTTGCCGGTTTCGGCATAAGTGAGCGTTTTGCCCATATTTTGAAAAGCGGGCAGCCTGGCAAATTTTTCCACGCTTTGGCGGAATACATCGCTGATGGAATTGTATTGCGTAATGTCGATTTCGGCATTCACGCCCTGTTCATAACTGTCTAACCAGATTTTTTCCATAGGTATCGGTCTTTCAATAGTTTCATTTTCCAGCGACATAGGCCGTTGCCCCTATAAATACTGAGATGGCAAAGGAAATATGCCTTCACTTTCTGGATAATTTTCCATATTACTAGACAGCCAGAGTTCAAAGATTTTGTAATCGTCAAAGAAACCAAATATATACCCTCGCTTTAGTAAGTCTATATAATCTTTTTGAGAAACCACCAAAGGATTTCCGTTTCTCATTACTCTTGATTGTCTAATAAAAAGTTCTTTATTGTATGATAAGAAAATCGCTAAATCTGGATATATTATATTTTCTTTCTCTAAATCAACTTGCCCTATCAGTTTCCAAATCTTCTTTCTTATGGCTGTTTCTATACAGGATTTATAAGTCTTAAACCCAACAGAAAGAAGCTCATCCATATTGGCTGTCTTTTCCGAGAGATAATCAAAAATACCAAACTCGTATTGCCTCACCCTACATATGTAAGTAAATTCCCCATTTGGGAGCGAGATTTCATAGATTTTTCCGTATTTTTTTACACCCTTATCCATATTGATTATCCATATTGATTATTTTTAATGTGATTTATTTGATAAATTATCATCGAGTAGTCCAGTTTCGATCTCTTCGCTTGTTTGAGTTTCCCAATTCTCAATATGATGCTTCTGTTTTTTCGGTGATGCCCTCTTTTCCTTTTAGATAAAATTTGACGCACTGACATCTCATCAGCCCCACTCGTTCTACCAGTGTAGATTTTTCCTGTAGGATTCCCAGTTGCATCGAGTTCTGGTGCTTGATAAACAATATATTTAACCAACCCCTAGATGTCTAGCTCTCGAGCCCAAACACGCTGTCCTTCCTCGTCATACGCCTCTATGGGC
Organism: Neisseria basseii; assembly: GCF_962707005.1. Taxonomy (NCBI): domain Bacteria; kingdom Pseudomonadati; phylum Pseudomonadota; class Betaproteobacteria; order Neisseriales; family Neisseriaceae; genus Neisseria; species Neisseria basseii. Next base: position 10,776 of record NZ_CAUIXH010000011.1, read on the forward strand.
GTGCCGAGGTAGTCAGAAATGATGGAGTAGCGTCAAAGTGGAATTGAGCGGAACAATGCCGTCTGAAAACCGTTTCAGACGGCATAAGTTTTATCGTGTGATGATGACGGGTTTGTCGGTTGATTGGATGATGCCGCCGCCCAAGCAGATGTCGCCGTCGTACAGCACGGCGGACTGGCCCGGCGTAACCGCCCATTGCGGTTCGTCAAACACCAGCTCGGCGGTTTCATCATCCAAATAGCGCAATTCGCAAGGCGCGTCCGCCATACGGTAACGCGTTTTGCAGGTGTAGTGCCCTTCTTTCGGACGCTCGGGCAGCGTGAAACTCAAATCGTTCATCACAAGGCTGCGGGTATAGAGCAGCGGATGGTCGTGTCCTTGCACGACAATCAGTTCGTTTTTCGTCAAATCTTTAGCCGCAACAAACCACGGTTCGCCCGCGCCGCCAATGCCCAAACCTTTGCGCTGACCCAATGTGTAAAACATCAGCCCGACGTGTTCGCCGACGGTTTTCCCTTCGGGTGTCACCATTTTGCCGTTGTCGGTCGGCAGGTATTTCTGCAGGAACTCGCGAAACGGGCGTTCGCCGATGAAGCAGATGCCCGTGCTGTCTTTTTTGGCGGCGGTTGGCAGTTTGAACTCGGCGGCAAGGCGGCGGACTTCGGGTTTTTCCAAACCGCCCAACGGGAAAATCGCGCGTTCGAGTTGGAAAGGCTTGAGGCGGTAGAGGAAATAGCTTTGGTCTTTGTTTCGATCCAAACCTTTGAGCAGGTAATGCACGCCGTTGCAGACTTCTTTGCGCGCATAGTGTCCGGTGGCGATGGTATCCGCGCCCTGCCCTACGGCGTAGTCCAAAAAGCATTTGAATTTGATTTCGGCATTGCACAACACATCGGGATTCGGCGTGCGCCCCGCACTGTATTCCTGAAGAAAATAAGCAAAGACTTTGTCTTTATATTGCACGGCGAAATTAACGATGTCGATATCGATGCCGACAATATCGGCAACGGCGATGGCATCGAACGAATCCTGTTTGATGCTGCAATATTCGTCGTTGTCGTCGTCCTCCCAGTTTTGCATGAATACACCGCGCACTTGATAACCCTGCTGCTTGAGCAGGGCGGCGGTTACGGAAGAATCGACACCGCCGGAGAGCCCGACGATGATATTGGAGGGGTTTGATGTCGTACTCATACGCAGGATGGCTTGGAAACGGCGGTTTTTAAAGGCGGATTTTAACACATTTTAAAGGCGGTCATAAAAATGCCGTCTGAAAGCCCTGGCTTTTTCAGACGGCATTCGGATATATCAGACAATCAGTGTTGATGCGCTTCGCCGTGGTGATGACCGTGGTCCATTGCCGGCATCGGCGCGGTTTTGACTTCCAGTTGGACGGTTTGCGCTTTGGCGTTTTTAAATTTCAGGGTAACGGGAATCTTGTCGCCCTCTTTCAGTTGTTTTTTCAAACCCATAAACATCACGTGATAGCTGCCGGGTTTGAGTTCGGTAACGGATTTCGCCTCCAAAGGCACGCCGCCTTCGACTTCGCGCATACGCATCACGCCGTTATCATTGATATGGGTATGCACTTCGACGCGGTCGGCAACGGGGCTGCTTCCGCCGAGCAAAAAGTCTTGTTTGGCTTCGTCGTTGTGAATTTTCATGAACGCGCCGCCCATTTTCATACCTTCGACAGTGGTGCGCGCCCAGCCGTCCTCGACGTGGACTCCGGCGGCGGAAACCGCGCCTGCCAAACCTGCCATCATCACGGCTGCCAATAGTTTTTTCATCTTTCTACTCCTTAAATGTCAAACGAGGATGCGCTCATCTTACAAACAAATACCGTTCGGAAATTTGATATAGATTAAGCGAATAATAAATACTACATACTAATCCTAAAGGATTACAAATCCTGCTGCAAGCGTTTTACCCGAACAGGGCGGACAGCCAAACCGCCGCCAACATCAGCATCGCGAACAATTGTGCGGCAGAACCTGCGTCTTTGGCGCGTTTGGCCAGCTCGTGTTTTTCGGTCGAAGTATGATCGACGGCGGCTTCGACGGCGGTGTTGAACAGTTCGACAATGACCGACACAAAAGACGCGATAATCAACGGCAGGCGGACGGCGGTTTCGGAAACCCAGAAAAATGCCGCGCACACCAGCAGCGCGTTCAGCCACAAAACCTGACGGAATGCCGCTTCGTAACGGTAGGCGGCGGCGATGCCGTCTATCGAATAGCCGAATGCGTTGATGACGCGCCTGATGCCGCCTTTTCCTTTTTTTTCTGCCGCGTAGGAGGAAGGTTCCATCGGTATCCTTTCAAAATGTCCTCAATATATGCCGCCTGAAAACGGGGCGGCGGGGTGTCCGTACGGTATTAAGCGCATCCCTGCCGGCTGAGGGAAAACCCTGCCTGCCCGATCAAACCAGGCGGTTGTGAAGCAAAAGACTTTCAGACGGCATCGCGTTTTTAATGTACCGACCACGCAGCAACGGCATCGGCAAACATTGCCGCCACATCGAAACCTTTTTGTTTCATAATTTCTTGGAATCCGGTCGGGCTGGTTACGTTGACTTCGGTCAGGTTGCTGCCGATAACGTCCAAACCGGCCAGCAGGATGCCGCGCCGTTTGAGTTCGGGGGCGAGCGTTTCGGCGATTTCGCGGTCGCGTCCGCCCAATTCCTGCGCCACGCCGCGCCCGCCTGCCGCAAGGTTGCCGCGTGTTTCGCCGTTTTGCGGGATACGCGCCAAAGCATAGGGGACGACTTCGCCGCCGATAATCAGGATGCGTTTGTCGCCGTGGACGATTTCGGGAATGTAGCGTTGCGCCATAATGGTGCGGGAATCAAGCCGCATCAGGGTTTCGAGGATGCTGCCGATGTTGGGGTCTTTTTCGGTCAGGCGGAAAATACCCATACCGCCCATACCGTCCAGCGGTTTGACGATGATGTCGCCGTGTTCTTTCAAAAATGCGCGGACATCGGCGGAACGGGTCGTAACCAGCGTAGGCGCGGTAAAGCGGCTGAAGTTCAAAATCGCCAGTTTTTCATTGAAGTCGCGCATCGCCTGTCCGCTGTTAAAGACCTTCGCGCCCTGCTGCTCCGCCAGCGTTAGTAATTGGGTGGCGTAGAGATATTGCATATCGAACGGCGGATCGGTACGCATAATCACGGCATCAAATGCTTCCAATGCCGTCTGAACTTTGTCGGCGGCGGCAAACCAGTTTTTGTCGTGGTCGTCTTGTGCGCCGAGAAACTCAAAAGCAGACGCATCAGCAACCACCAGACCGTTTTTAACCGACAATCCGCTGCTCAAGGTATGAAACAGCCGCCAGCCGCGTTTTGCCATTTCGCGCATCATCGCGTAGGTGGTGTCTTTATAGGTTTTGAAACTTGCCATCGGGTCGGCGATAAAGAGGACTTTCATCATATTTCCTTTCCGGTGTGCCGAATGTGCCGCATTTCGCGGATAAAGGAGAAATGCCGTCCGAACAATATTCAGACGGCAAGTATGGGGTTTTACTTAGGCTGCCAAGAGTCTTTCAGCGTGACCGTGCGATTAAACACCGGCGTGTCTTTGCCGTGGTCTTTGCGGTCGGTTACGAAGTAGCCGATGCGCTCGAACTGCCAACGGCTTTCTGCCGGCAAATCTTTTGCGACAGGTTCGGCGTAGGCGGTGATTTCCTTGATGGATTCAGGATTAAGGAAATCGGTAAACGGCAGGTACTCGCCATCTTCGCCACGCACGGCATCGGGACGCTCGACGGTAAAGAGGCGGTCGTACAAGCGGACTTTGATTTCGGCGGCGTGTTCGGCGGATACCCAGTGAATCACGCCTTTGACTTTACGGCCTTCTGGATTTTTGCCCAAGGTGTCGTGGTCGATGCTGCATTTGAGTTCAAGCACATTGCCTGCCTCGTCTTTTACTACCTCATCACACTTGATGACATAACCGTGGCGCAAACGCACTTCGCCGCCGGGAATCAGGCGTTTGAAGCCTTTGGGCGGATTTTCGGCAAAGTCGTCGGCTTCGATGTAGATGGTTTGGGACACGGGGATTTCGCGCTCGCCCATTTCCTCGTGGTTCGGATGGAACGCGGCATAGCGGCTTTGGGTTTTACCGGCTTCAAAGTTGGTCAGGGTTACTTTGAGCGGGTTCAACACCGCCATCAGGCGCGGGGCGGAGTTTTCCAGCTCTTCGCGAATCGCACCCTCCAACACGCTCATGTCAACGATGTTTTCAGATTTGGAAATACCGGCGCGTTTGGCAAACAGGCGCAGGCCTTCGGGTGTGTAGCCGCGGCGGCGCATACCGGAAATGGTCGGCATACGCGGGTCGTCCCAGCCGGAAACGTGTTTTTCCACAACCAACTGATTCAATTTCCGTTTGGAGGTAATGGTGTACAAAAGCTCCAAACGGGAAAACTCGTATTGGCGCGGACGGGTGGCGTGCGGCGCGGGGATGTTGTCCAACACCCAGTCGTACAACGGACGGTGTGCTTCAAATTCGAGCGTACACAAGGAATGCGTGATGCCTTCGATGGCATCGGAAATGCAGTGCGTGTAGTCGTACATCGGGTAGATGCACCATTTGTCGCCGGTGTTGTGGTGATGGGCGCGGCGGATACGGTAAATGACCGGATCGCGCATATTGATGTTGCCTGATGCCATGTCGATTTTCAGGCGCAGGGTTTTGCTGCCGTCGGGGAACTCGCCGTTTTTCATGCGTGTGAACAGGTCGAGGTTTTCTTCGATGCTGCGGTCGCGGTAAGGGCTGTTTTTGCCTGCTTCGGTCAGCGTACCGCGGTATTCGCGCATTTCTTCGGGCGTCAAATCATCGACATACGCTTTGCCGTCTTGGATTAAACCGACGGCGTAGTCGTAAAGCTGGTCGAAATAGTTGGAAGCAAAACGCGGCTCGCCCGCCCAATGGAAACCGAGCCACTCGACGTCTTCTTTGATGGCGTTGACGTATTCGTCGTTTTCTTTTTCAGGATTGGTATCATCAAAACGCAGGTTGCACAAGCCGTCGTAAATATATGCCAAACCGAAGTTCAGGCAGATGGATTTGGCGTGGCCGATGTGCAGGTAGCCGTTGGGTTCTGGCGGGAAGCGGGTTTGGATGGCTTCGTGTTTGCCGCTTTTGAGGTCTTCTTCGATGATGGTGCGGATGAAGTGGTTGTCCGCGAATTGGTCTTTATTGAGCATGGTTTTCTTCAAATGGATGGTTTCAGACGGCATAAATATTATCGGGATGCCGTCTGAAGCGGTTTGAGAATGTGTTTATTGTACCCGACTTGCGCGCTTTGACATAGCGTTCAGACGGCATCCGCAATCAGGCATTCCACCCCCGCCTCTTTCAGCATCTTCTGCATCGCGGTATCGGGCAGCCGGTCGGTAAATACTTTGTCAAATGCCGTAATGTCGCCGAGCCTGACCAGTGCGTTGCTGCGGAATTTGCTGTGATCCACGCCGAGAAAGCGGACGCGCGCGTTGGCAATCATCGCCTGCATGACGCTGACTTCCTTGTAATCGTAATCCAAAAGCGAACCGTCGCTTTCCACACCGTGTGTGCTCATCACGGCATAATCGACTTTGAACTGGTTGATAAAATCGACGGTTGCCACGCCGGTAATGCCGCCGTCCAAAGGGCGGACGACTCCGGAAGTGATGATGACCGTGTAATCCGTCCGCGCCGAAACGATGGAGGCGACGTGGATATTGTTGGTAATAATCCGCAGGCTGCCGCGCCGTCTCACCAGCTCCGATGCCACGGCTTCCATCGTCGTGCCGATACTGACAAACAGCGATGACTCGTCGGGAATATGTTCCGCAATCAGCCGGGCAATGGCGTTTTTTTCGTTTTGACATTGAATTTGGCGGCTGGCAGGCAGCCCCTCCGGCAAGTTTCCGCCCGAGGATGCGCCGCCGTGGTGGCGTTTCAGGCTGCCGGCATCCTCCAATTCGCGGATGTCGCGGCGTATCGTCTGCGGGGTAACGTCCAATGCGGCGGCAAGCTCGTCCACCGACATAAACTGATGCCGGCGGACAAGGCTTAAAATCTCTCCGTGCCTTTGGATTTTCGGTTTCATCGTTTTCTGCCTCCTTGCATCGGGATGCCGATTTTACCGCGTTCAGCCCAAAGCGGAAAACACCACCATCAGAAACGGAGCGGCGATATTGACCACCACGCCGAAGCTGACCGCTACCGGTACGGCTTCCAAGCCGCCCGCACCCCGAATCACGGGCAATGTGAAATCCATACTGGTCGCGCCGCCGACCCCCACTGCCGCATCGGGAAAACGCTTCATCAGCAGCGGAATAAATGCCAGCGCGAACAGTTCTCGTGCCAAATCGTTCAAAAGCGCGATACTGCCCCATACCGCGCCGTAAGCCTCGGTCATCACCAAACCCGAGAGGGAATACCAACCGAAGCCGGAAGCCATCGCCAAACCTTTCACCCACGACACACCGTCTGCCGATGCGGCAAACAGCAGCCCGCCTGAAAGAGATGAAAGCATAAACCAGACCGACAACCGAATACCCCTGCGGTTGACCAAAACCTGCCGCAACGATACGCCGCTGCTTTTGAGCTGTACGCCGATGAGGAACACCAGCAGCATCAGACAGTACATACCCGCGTTTTCAGACGGCATCCAAATATCGCGCATCAGTTTGCCGAATGAGAATCCGAGCAGCACGCATCCGAGCTGCCCCACACTGCCCGACACGCCGACCGAAACGCCCTTCCCTTTCCCCTTTATCCGCCACGGGAATAACTTTCCTAAAACTGCCAAGACAAGCAGGTTCGCCCCGACCGTACAAACAAACAGCCACAGAACCGTCAACGCCATATCGTCCAACCGCGAACCCAAATCCTCCACGCGCGACAACGATACGCCGATCAGCAGCAGCACAGCATACACCAAGACCGATAGCACCTTATCCAAAGCGGGCAGGTAAGGCTTGGGAACACGGATAAAAAATCCGGCAAACATCGGTATCAAAACCGAAATCAATGTCATCAGGCTGTCCATCTCCTGACCTCCTTTATTGCCGCATGATATATGCGGTTTAAAAATTGCCGTCTGAAAATTGCAGATACCCGCATCCATATTTCAGACGGCATCAGGTTCGCCATTAAAAAACCGCCTGAACATCTGATTCAGACGGTTTTCTCTCCATCAGGCATTCAATCTTCCAAAGTCTTTTCCAAGCGTTCCATACAGTTGCCCAAATGGCGGCGCAGGATTTTGACCACGCGGTTGCGCCTGCCTGCCAGCAGCAGGTCGAGGATTTCGCGGTGTTCGGAATGCGTGTGCGTATTGATGGCGTGTTTTTCCTCGCGATGCACGCCCGCCACGGCGACAATCAGGGAAGACCGCGCGCACAGCGTGTTCATAATGTCGAACAGCACATCGTTGCCCACCAGGCGCGCCAGTTCGACGTGGAAGGCATTGGACAGGCGGTTCCAGCCGACGCGGTCTCCTCTGCCAGAAGCCTCTTCTTCGCGCCTTATCATCGCATAAAGCGGCTTGAGGCGCGTTTCCAAATCCGGCAGGTCGGCGAGGATATTCAAAATCATCGTCTCCATTTCGATGCGCGCATTGAACACATCCTGCATTTCTTTCAAATCGGGAACATGGACGAACGCGCCCCTGTTGGGTTGCAAATCGACAATCTTGTCGTGCGCCAAAAGCGACAGCGCGCCGCGGACGGTGTTGCGCGAACACACCATCTGACGGCAAAGTTCGGATTCGGTCAGCTTTTTGCCGGGCAGCAGCACCTGATCGGTAATGCCGTCCAAAATCAGGGCGTAAACACGGAACAGTTCCGAATCGTGCCGCTCTTCGAGAATCAGGGAAGACGTGGTCGGCGCATGGATAATGTCGTCGTTTTCAAAGTTCATGATGTTTTCCGTATTTTTACGCTTTCAAGTTTTTTAAGATGTTTTAAGACGGCTGTGTTTCAAATCGTGTCGGAGAAATTAAAGTATTACACAAATTTATTTTATAGTGGATTAAATTTAAATCAGGACAAGGCGACGAAGCCGCAGACAGTACAGATAGTACGGCAAGGCGAGGCAACGCCGTACTGGTTTAAATTTAATCCACTATAATTCAATAAATTAATATATGGCTTAAAATAACGGGATTCCCGCCTTCCGCCCGCCCGCAGAAGCAGGCGGGTATCATTTTAAAACGCGGCATTTAAAATTTGACCAAAAATTGTTGACAATCCGGAATCAAGCCTGCACAATACCCCGACAAGTCCAAGTATTATAAAGGCTGAATAAAGAGGAAACAGCAGGCAGATATATTCGGGAGGTGCAGTCCGAATATATCTGCTTTTTTATGCGCCTCCGGCTTGCCTGCCGCCCCCCCCCTCCTTCAGACGGCATCGGTAGTTTCCCCATAATGCCGCCCGATGCCTATTTATCCACCCCGGCAATTTCAAAACTGTGGGTAATTTTCGCCGCCTTGCCCAACATAATCGAGGCCGAACAGTATTTTTCGGCAGACATCTGAACGGCGCGTTCAATGGCCGATTCTTTCAAATCATGCCCGATTACCTTGAAATGGATGTGGATTTCAGTAAACACGCGCGGCGCATCGTCTGCCCGTTTCGCCGTTACCGTCGCCTGGCAATCAATAACTTTCTGACGCTGTTTTTCGGCAATCATCACCACATCGATACTCGAACAACCCGCCACGCCCAACAGCAGCATCTCCATCGGGCTGGGTCCCCGCTTGACCGCACCCTCTGCCGCCGCACCTTCCATAACGACACTGTGCCCGCCTTCCGCTGTGCCGACAAAGCACATTCCGTCTATCCATTTTGATGTAACCTGCATCGTTTTTCCCTCCGGATAATCACATTAAAACCGCCCTGCATATGGCGTTGTTGCAAACAATTTCAAGCGGCTTATACAGAAATATGGACAAAACGGCAAAAAACCGCCCGAAAACTGGTTTACGGTTTGGCGGCCTGGCCGTTGATCTGCACCGATTTGAGCTTCAGCGTATAGGTTTTGCCGTCGTCGGTATAGCCGATTTGTGCCGGAATATTGTTCAGGGACGGTGCGAAGAAATACGTTACTGTATCGTCGCCGCGCCGCACCTGATATTTGACAACCTCGGTTTCCGCACCGCCTATGCTGTATTTTCCCGTACCCGCCTTATTCAAACCGCCGACGGAATAAAGTTTTTTACCGTTGGTGATTTTCAGCCTCGGAGGGAGTTTCGCGTCATTTGCCGCCAACTGCCAGGCAAGCGTGAACAAATCCATAGCCTTGGGGCTTGGCTCGGTTTTGCTCTCGCCCGCTTTGCCGTAAGTTACGCTACCGTCGGCGAACTTGGCTTCCGCATATAGTTTTCCGCCACGTATATCTTTGTAGTAGGCAGGATGCAGTGTGTTGCCGCTAACCGTACCTCCTGATTCGAAACGGATATTGTACAAAGGTACTTTGATCGTTGAAACGATTTTGTAGCCGTTGCCGCTGCGCGTAAACACCATAGTGGCAGGAATGCCGTAACTGCCCGAATAGTGCAGCGTGGCAGACTGAGGCAGCTCTGCCGCATACGCATACGGTAATGCGGCAGATAAAATGACGGCTGAAAATATATTTTTAAGAGGCTTCATCATTTGCTCCCGTTCGGTTCATGCCAGCAAGAAACAAGCGGCATCCGCACTTTCCTTTTTCTTCACACGGTTGCCCTCGATACTCAAGCGGCCGGCGGCAAAATCAGCAACGGCTTTCGGATAAAGTTTATGCTCGACAGCTAAAACCCGTGCGGCAATATCGTCTGCCGTATCACCATCAAGTATCGGCACAATCCCTTGCGATACAATCGGGCCGCAATCCAGCTCGGCCGTAACAAAATGAATAGTACAGCCGGCAACGCGGCAACCTGCCTCCAAAGCGCGTTCGTGCGTATGAAGCCCGGTAAACGAAGGAAGGATGGACGGGTGAATGTTCATCAGCCTGCCTTCGTAATGGGCGCAAAACTCGGGGGTCAGAATCCGCATAAAACCTGCCAAAACCACCAAGTCAGGTTGATATGCGTCGATTTTTTCCATCATGGCGGTATCGAAGGCAAGCCGGGACGCAAAGTTTTTATGATTCAGGCTGTCGGTCGGAATACCCTGACCGGCCGCCCATTTCAGTCCTTCCGCCGTTTCGCTGTTGCTTAACACGGCAGCGATATGGACATTTGGAACGGCAGCATTGACGATAGCTTGCATGTTGCTGCCGCGTCCGGAAATCAGGATAACGATGTTTTTCATAATGGTGCGCTTTTGAAAGGGATGCCGTCTGAACCGCTGTTTGGTGGTTTCAGACGGCATTTGCCGTAAAAATGCCCGAAAACCTGTTTCGGGCAAGGGTTCGGACTTAATTTACTTTTTTGATCTCGACTTGAGCCGGCTGTTGGGCAGACGCATTTTCGGGTGCACCAACCTTAACCAGTTTCACATCAAATACCAAAGTGGAATTCGGACCGATTTTTTCGCCCGCACCCTGTTCGCGGTAGGCAAGGTTGGACGGGATGTAGAACGTGGCTTCGCCGCCTTCTTTCAGGAGTTGGACACCTTCGGTCCAACCCGGAATCACTTGGCTTAACGGGAAGGTTGCCGGACCGCCGTTGGCTTTGCTGCTGTCGAATACGGTACCGTCAATCAGGCGGCCTTCGTATTCCACGGTAACGATGTCGTCTTTGGTCGGCTGTTTGCCTTCGCCCTGTTTGGTGATTTTGTATTGCAGGCCGGAAGCGGTGGTTTTCACTCCTTCTTTGGCGGCATTTTCCTTCAGGAAGGCTTCGCCTTTTTCTTTATTGGCCTTCGCGTCCGCCTTGTGTTTTTCTACGGCTTTTGCCTGTTGTTCCTGAAGGAATTTCATCATGACTTCCTGAGCCTGCTCTTCGGTCATTTTGATTTCTTTGCCGTCATACACTGCCTGCATGGCTTCGGTAAAGACTTTCAAATCGATTTCCGCGCCCTGTTCCTTCATTTGTTTCAGGGAGCGTCCGATGTCCACGCCCATCGCGTAGCTTGCCTGCTGCATCGTGCTGCCGATTGAAGAGGTGTCGCCCTGCGCGGCAGAAGCGGCGGCAGGTTCGGATGCAGATGCGGGGGCGGCTTCTTTTTTGCCGCAGGCGGAAAGTGCCAAAGCGGCGGAAAGGGTCAGTGCGCTGATTTTGAAAATTGTGTTCATGATGGATCTTCGCTGTCGATAAGGTCGGAAAAATGGGATTATAGCCGAGTTTGAATGTTTCAACACACAGGACGACACATAAAGCGTCAATCTGTGTGCTGTCCTGTTTTGGAAGGGATTGAACCTTCCCAAATAAGGTCTGATTCTACCGCCCCGAAGGACAGATGTCCAAGTGGCGGGGTTCAACCGATAAGGAAATTTTAATCAAATAGAATCAAGCCTGTTTAAATTTTGTAAATGTGGCATTTCAGACGGCATTTCATGCCTTGCCCTCCATGCCGTGATGTTCGATGGCAAAACCGCTTCGGCGGTAGGCGGCAAAGCGTTCGCGCGCGTCGGCGAGTTCTTCCAGGCTGTTGCCGACGATTTCCAAAACGCGTGCGGGCAAGACCGGAGCGGTGTCCCAAAAATCATCCGATAAATTAAGAACCGTCATATCTTCCGCAATTTCGGGAATGCTGCCGCCTGCCGCCAGCAAAACCGGCGTATCCTCCGGCATCGGACACCCCGCCTCCCAAATTTCGTGCGGAATGAAATTCTCGGCTTCGTATTGCCAAAGCATTTTGTCCAATTCCTGAAGCCGCCCGAACGAATCGGACCACACCAGTATCCTGCCGCCGTCCCGAATCGCACGGGCAATCAGGCGGCAGGTGAAAATCGGAACTTGGGCAACGTGCGTGTAAAAGGTAACTTTCGGCATATTGTTTGAACATTTGATAGGATGATGCCGTCTGAAAGGCTTCAGACGGCATTTTGGCAAAATTAAAGATTCCGCAGATAGTTCAGCAGCAAGGGAACGGGGCGGCCGGTCGCGCCTTTTTCCGCACCGGATTTCCACGCCGTACCCGCGATGTCGAGGTGTGCCCACGGGTAATCTTCGGTGAAGTAAGACAGGAAGGTGGCGGCGGTAATCGTGCCTGCGCCGGGTGTGCCGATGTTGGGGATGTCGGCAAAATTGGATTTGAGCTGGTCTTTATAGGTTTCAAAGAGCGGCAGTTGCCATGCTTTGTCGTCCACGTTGCGGGAAGCGGCGAGCAGGCTGTCGACCAAATCCTGATCGTTGCCCATCACGCCGCTGACGTCATGACCCAAGGCGATGATGCACGCGCCGGTCAGGGTGGCGACATCGATGACGGCTTTAGGTTTGAACTGTTCGGCGTAAGTGAGCGCATCGCACAAAATCAGACGGCCTTCGGCATCGGTGTTCAACACTTCAATCGTCAGGCCTTTCATGCTTTTCACGACATCGCCCGGTTTGTTTGCCGCGCCGGAAGGCATGTTTTCGCAGGTGGCAACGACGGCGACGAGGTTGATCGGCAGTTGCAGTTTGACGGCGGCGCAGAAGGTGCTGATGACGGTTGCCGCGCCGCACATGTCAAACTTCATTTCATCCATGTTCAAACCGGGCTTAAGAGAGATACCGCCGGTGTCGAAGGTGATGCCTTTGCCGACCAAGACGACGGGGGCGGCTTCTTTGTCGGCTGCGCCGAAGTAGCTCAATTCAATCAGATAGGGGTCTTCCACGCTGCCTTTGGCAACCGACCAGAACGAACCCATGTTTTCTTTGATATAGTCTTTTTCGATGATTTTGGCGTGTGCGCCCAATTTTTCGGCTTCGGCTTTGGCGGTACGCGCGAGGAATTCAGGCGTGCATTCGTTCGGCGCGGCATTACCCAAGTCGCGGCAGAGGCTTTGTCCGTAAACTTGCGCTTCGGCGACGCGCAAGGCTTCTTTAACGGCGGTTTCGTGTGCGCTGTGGAACACGGCAGTTTCAAATTTGGCGGGCTTGGCTTCTTTTTTGTAGCGGTCGAAACGGTAGGCGGCATTGCCGAACGCAATCGCAAACGCTTCGGCAACGGCTACTGCTTGCGCCTCATTAAAGGCGTGAACGTCCACATTGACCGTTTCCTGATTTTGCGCCCATTTCGCAGCTTCGGCGGCGGCCTTGTTCAGCGCGGCGCGGCCGGTGCTTTTCAGACGGCATACGGCGACTGCCTGCAAACCGTTGTCCGTCGGGATTTTGGTGTCGGCAAAATTCTGACCCTCTTCCAAAGCAGAGAAGAGCGCATGTGCGGCGGTGTTGTGCTCTGGTGCTTTGTCGGCGCAGACAAACAGCAGCGCGCCTGCCTGCTGTTCCTGCAAGATTTCGGTTTTTGTGCTAAATTCCACGTTTATTCTCCTGATTGAGACGGTTTATCGGGAAATTCAGACGGCATCCGTTCAAATGCCGTCTGAAAAGACGGTCTGATTGTACCCCATTTGAAAGCCTGTCCGAAACCTTACCGATACCGCCGCCTGTTGCCAGCCGAAGCCGGAACCCATGATTTACCAAAGAAACCTGATTAAAGAACTTTCCTTTACCGCCGTCGGCATTTTCGTCGTCCTCTTGGCGGTATTGGTTTCCACACAGGCAATCAACCTGCTCGGGCGCGCCGCCGACGGGCGTGTCGCCATCGATGCCGTGGCGGCGTTGGTCGGCTTTTGGATTATCGGGATGACCCCGCTGTTGCTGGTTCTGACCGCATTCATCAGCACGCTGACCGTGTTGACCCGCTACTGGCGCGACAGCGAAATGTCGGTCTGGCTCTCCTGCGGATTGGCATTGAAACAATGGATACGCCCCGTCATGCAGTTTGCCGTACCGTTTGCCATCCTGATTGCCGTCATGCAACTTTGGGTGATGCCGTGGGCAGAACTGCGCAGCCGCGAATACGCGGAAATCCTCAAGCAGAAGCAAGAATTGTCCATGGTGGAAGCGGGCGAGTTCAACAGCCTGGGCAAGCGCAACGGCAGGGTTTACTTCGTCGAAACCTTCGACACCGAATCGGGTATCATGAAAAATCTGTTCCTGCGCGAACAGGATAAAAACGGCAACGACAACATTATCTTCGCCAAAGAAGGCAATTTCTCACTGAACGACAACAAGCGCACGCTCGACCTGCGCAACGGCTACCGTTACAGCGGCACGCCCGGAAAAGCCGATTACAACCGCGTTTCTTTCCAACACCTCAGCCTGATTATCAGCACCACGCCCAAACTCATCGACCCTGTTTCACACCGCCGTACCATCCCGACCGCCCAACTGATTGGCAGCAGCAACCCCCAACACCAGGCGGAATTGATGTGGCGTATCTCGCTGACCGTCAGCGTCCTCCTGCTCTGCCTGCTTGCCGTGCCGCTTTCCTATTTCAACCCGCGCAGCGGCCACACCTACAACATCCTCGTCGCCATCGGGCTTTTCCTGATTTACCAAAACGGACTGACCTTCCTGCGCAATGCCGTGGAAGATGGCAAAATCCATTTCTGGCTCGGACTGCTGCCCATGCACATCATCATGTTCGCCATCGCCGTCGTACTCCTGCGCGTCCGCAGTATGCCCAGCCAGCCCTTCTGGCGGGCGGTTGGCAAAAGTCTGACATTGAAAGGCGGAAAATGAACCTGATTTCACGTTACATCATCCGCCAAATGGCGGTTATGGCGGTTTACGCCCTCCTGGCCTTCCTCGCCCTGTACAGCTTTTTCGAGATCATCAACGAAGTCGGCGACTTGGGCAAAGGCAGCTATAACGGCGCAACCATGGCGCAATACGTCCTCATGCAGATGCCCGCGCGCGCCTACGAACTCATGCCCCTCGCCGTCCTCATCGGCGGACTCGTCTCCCTCAGCCAGCTTGCTGCCGGCAGCGAACTGACCGTCATAAAAGCAAGCGGCATGAGCACCAAAAAACTGCTGCTGATCCTGTCGCAGTTCGGACTGATTTTCGCCATCGCCACCGCCGCGCTCGGCGAATGGATTGCCCCCACCCTCAGCCAAAAAGCCGAAAACATCAAATCCGCCGCCATCAACGGCAAAATCAGCACCGGCAATACCGGGCTTTGGCTCAAAGAAAAAAACAGCATCATCAACGTGCGCGAAATGCTGCCCGACCATACCCTGCTGGGCATTAAAATTTGGGTGCGCAACGACAAAAACGAGCTGACGCAGGCAACGGAAGCCGAATCCGCCGTTTTAAACAACGACGGCAGTTGGCAGTTGAAAAACATCCGCCGCAGCACGCTTAGCGAAGACAAAGTCGAAGTCTCGACCTCAGCCGAAGAAAACTGGCCGATCGCCGTCAAACGTAACCTGATGGACGTATTGCTCGTCAAACCCGACCAAATGTCCGTCGGCGAACTGACCACCTACATCAGCCACCTCGAAAACAACAACCAAAACACCCAGATCTACGCCATCGCCTGGTGGCGCAAATTGGTTTACCCCGTCGCCGCATGGGTCATGGCGCTCGTTGCCTTCGCCTTTACGCCGCAAACCACGCGCCACGGCAATATGGGCTTGAAACTCTTCGGCGGTATCTGCCTCGGTTTGCTGTTCCACTTTGCCGGCAGGCTCTTCGGGTTTACCAGCCAACTCTACGGCGTCCCGCCCTTCCTCGCCGGCGCACTGCCTACCATAGTCTTCACCTTGCTCGCTGTTTGGCTGATACGCAAACAGGAAAAACGTTGAACAAATGCCGTCTGAACCTCTCTTCAGACGGCATTAGTTTTTATTATCATATTCCCGCAGGCAGATAGCCGTTCCCTATTACATAGCCTGTCATAACAGTTCCATTTTTGTTAAAACTAGTCTATGATAGCGGTGCAAATATTGTTTACAATATTTAACGCAAATCATTTGCAACCGGACAAAAGAAAAACAGAAAAAGGAACAAAGAGATGTTAGAAGCCTATCGTAAAGCCGCCGCCGAGCGCGCCGCCCTCGGCATTCCCGCCCTCCCTTTAAACGCGCAGCAAACCGCCGATCTGGTCGAGCTGCTGAAAAATCCGCCCGCAGGCGAAGGCGAATCCTTGGTCGAACTGCTTGCCCACCGCGTACCGCCCGGTGTGGACGATGCCGCCAAAGTCAAAGCCTCATTCTTGGCAGCCCTTGCCGAAGGCAGCGCATCCAGCCCCTTGATTTCCCCCGAATATGCGACCGAACTGTTGGGCACGATGCTCGGCGGTTACAATATTCACGCCTTAATCGAACTCTTGGACGACGACAAACTCGCGCCTATTGCTGCAAATGGTTTGAAACACACTTTGCTGATGTTCGACTCTTTCCACGATGTTCAAGAAAAAGCCGAAAAAGGCAACAAATACGCGCAAGAAGTATTGCAATCTTGGGCAGATGCCGAATGGTTTACTTCTCGTGCCAAAGTTCCTGAAAAAATCACCGTTACCGTCTTCAAAGTTGACGGCGAAACTAATACGGACGACCTCTCTCCCGCGCCCGACGCGTGGAGCCGTCCCGATATTCCGCTGCACGCGCTGGCGATGCTGAAAAACCCGCGCGACGGCATCAACCCCGACAAACCGGGCGAAATCGGTCCGATTAAACTGCTGGAAGAACTCAAAGCCAAAGGTCATCCGGTTGCCTATGTCGGCGACGTGGTCGGTACCGGCTCTTCACGCAAATCCGCGACCAACTCCGTCATTTGGCATACCGGCGAAGACATTCCGTTCGTGCCGAACAAACGCTTCGGCGGCGTGTGCTTGGGCGGCAAAATCGCGCCGATTTTCTTCAATACTCAAGAAGACTCCGGCGCGCTGCCGATTGAGGTCGATGTTTCCGCACTGAAAATGGGCGATGTCGTCGATATCCTGCCTTATGAAGGCAAAATCGTGAAAAACGGCGAAACCGTTGCCGAATTCAGCCTGAAATCCCAAGTATTGCTGGACGAAGTGCAAGCCGGCGGCCGTATCAACCTGATTATCGGCCGAGGTCTGACCGCCAAAGCGCGCGAAGCCCTGAAACTGCCTGCCTCTACTGCATTCCGTCTGCCTCAAGCACCTGCCGAAAGCAAAGCCGGTTTCACCTTGGCACAAAAAATGGTCGGTCGCGCCTGCGGTTTGCCCGAAAGACAAGGCGTACGTCCGGGTACTTACTGCGAACCGCGCATGACGACAGTCGGCTCGCAAGACACTACCGGCCCGATGACCCGCGACGAGTTGAAAGACTTGGCTTGTTTGGGCTTCTCCGCCGATATGGTGATGCAGTCTTTCTGTCACACCGCTGCTTATCCGAAACCTGTCGATGTGAAAACCCATAAAGAACTGCCCGCCTTCATTTCTACCCGTGGCGGCGTGGCTCTGCGTCCGGGCGACGGCGTGATCCACTCATGGCTCAACCGCCTGCTGTTGCCTGATACAGTCGGTACAGGCGGCGACAGCCACACCCGCTTCCCCATCGGTATTTCCTTCCCAGCCGGTTCCGGCTTAGTCGCTTTTGCCGCAGCCACCGGAGTGATGCCGCTCGATATGCCCGAGTCCGTATTGGTACGCTTCAGCGGCAAATTGCAACCGGGCGTAACCCTACGCGACTTGGTAAACGCCATTCCGCTTTACGCGATTAAACAAGGCTTGCTGACTGTTGCCAAAGCCGGTAAGAAAAACATCTTCTCCGGCCGCATCCTCGAAATCGAAGGCCTGCCCAATTTGAAAGTGGAACAAGCCTTTGAATTGACCGATGCATCCGCCGAACGCTCCGCCGCCGGCTGTACCGTGAAGCTCAACAAAGAGCCGATTATCGAGTACATGAAATCCAACGTCGTGTTGATGAAAAACATGATTGCCGACGGCTATCAAGACCCGCGCACTTTGGAACGCCGCATCAAAGCCATGGAAAAATGGCTGGCAAATCCCGAGTTGCTCGAAGCGGATAAAGATGCCGAATACGCTGCCGTGATCGAAATCAACATGGACGACATCAAAGAGCCGATTATCGCCTGCCCGAACGACCCGGATGACGTATGCTTTATGTCCGAACGCTCCGGCACCAAAATCGACGAAGTGTTCATCGGTTCGTGCATGACCAACATCGGCCACTTCCGCGCCGCCTCCAAACTTCTGGAAGGCAAGGCAGACACCCCCGTCCGCCTGTGGATTGCGCCGCCGACCAAAATGGACGCGAAACAATTGTCCGACGAAGGACACTACGGCGTACTCGGACGTGCCGGCGCGCGTATGGAAATGCCGGGTTGCTCCTTATGTATGGGTAATCAGGCGCAAGTACGCGAAGGTGCGACCGTTATGTCCACCTCCACCCGCAACTTCCCGAACCGCTTGGGCAAAAACACCTTTGTTTACCTCGGTTCGGCGGAATTGGCGGCAATCTGCTCCAAACTGGGTAAAATCCCAACCGTTGAAGAATATCAAGCCAATATCGGCATCATCAACGAACAGGGCGATAAAATCTACCGCTATATGAACTTCAACGAAATCGACAGCTACAACGAAGTAGCCGAGACCGTGAATGTTTAACCGGAGCGACCCCGAGATAAGGGGGTGGCAACCATGCCGTCTGAAAGTTTTTCAGACGGCATTATAATATTCTGCCAATCTCCCCTTTTAACGGGCAGTATAATGCAATCCTCCCCATCCGCCATACAAGGCAGAGATAATATGAACCTGAAAAACCGCCACTTCTTGAAACTCTTAGACTTCACGCCGGAAGAAATCACCGCCTACCTCGACCTTGCCGCCGAATTGAAAGCCGCTAAAAAGGCAGGGGGCGAAGTGCAGCGGATGAAAGGGAAAAACATCGCCCTGATTTTTGAAAAAACCTCTACTCGGACACGCTGTGCGTTTGAAGTTGCCGCACGCGATCAAGGCGCGGGCGCAACCTATCTGGAACCGTCCGCCAGCCAAATCGGGCACAAAGAAAGCATCAAAGACACGGCGCGCGTCTTGGGCAGGATGTACGATGCCATCGAATATCGCGGCTTCGGTCAGGAAGTTGTTGAAGAATTGGCGAAATATGCGGGCGTACCCGTATTCAACGGGCTGACCAACGAGTTCCACCCCACTCAAATGCTCGCCGACGCGCTGACCATGCGCGAACACAGCGGCAAACCTTTGAACCAAACCGCGTTTGCCTATGTCGGCGACGCGCGTTACAACATGGGCAATTCCCTGCTGATTTTAGGGGCAAAATTGGGGATGGACGTGCGTATCGGCGCACCGCAAAGCCTGTGGCCGTCTGAAGGCATTATTGCCGCCGCACACGCCACCGCCAAAGAAACCGGCGCAAAAATTACCCTGACCGAAAACCCGCAAGAGGCCGTCAAAGGTGTCGGTTTCATTCATACCGACGTATGGGTCAGCATGGGCGAGCCGAAAGAAGTATGGCAGGAACGCATCGATTTGCTGAAAGATTACCGCGTTACCCCCGAGCTGATGGCGGCATCGGGCAATCCGCAGGTCAAATTCATGCACTGCCTGCCCGCCTTCCACAACCGAGAAACCAAAGTCGGCGAATGGATTTACGAAACCTTCGGCTTAAACGGCGTGGAAGTAACGGAAGAAGTATTCGAAAGCCCTGCCAGCATCGTGTTCGACCAAGCGGAAAACCGTATGCACACGATTAAAGCGGTAATGGTCGCGGCTCTGGGCGACTGACAGAACTGTACCTGTTTAAATTCATCCGCAACACAGATGTCGTCTGAACACGATGTTCAGACGGCATCCATATAAAAAACTGCCTACACGATGTGTAGGCAGTTCCGTTTGAAAACAATCAGTTTTTGTCTTGGTCAACCAATTTGTTGGCAGTAATCCAAGGCATCATAGCACGCAGTTGTGCGCCGACTTTTTCAACTTGGTGGTCGGCATTCAGACGGCGGCGGGCAGTCATAGACGCGTAGTTGACGTTACCCTCTTGGATAAACATTTTCGCGTATTCGCCGGTTTGAATGCGTTTCAGGGCATTGCGCATGGCTTCTTTGCTGGAAGCATTGACCACTTCAGGACCGGTAACGTATTCGCCGTACTCCGCATTGTTGGAAATGGAGTAGTTCATGTTGGCAATACCGCCTTCGAAAATCAAATCAACGATGAGCTTCATTTCGTGCAGACATTCGAAGTAAGCCATTTCAGGCGCGTAACCGGCTTCGGTCAGGGTTTCAAAACCTGCTTTAATCAACTCGACCACGCCGCCGCACAATACGGCTTGTTCGCCGAACAGATCGGTTTCGGTTTCTTCGCGGAAAGTGGTTTCAATCACACCGCCTTTGGTGCCGCCGTTGGCAGCCGCATAAGACAGGGCGATGTCTTTGGCTTTGCCGGAATTGTCTTGGTAAACGGCAATCAGAGAAGGCACGCCGCCGCCGCGTTTGTATTCACTGCGTACGGTATGGCCCGGACCTTTGGGGGCAACCATAATCACGTCCAAGTCGGCACGCGGAACGATTTGGTTGTAGTGCACGTTGAAGCCGTGTGCAAATGCCAGCGTTGCGCCTTCTTTCAGATTGGCTGCAACTTCAGCGTAATAGACGGCAGGCATGGTTTCGTCAGGCAGCAGCAGCATAACGACATCGGCTTCTTTGGTCGCTTCAGCAACAGTTTTGACGACATGGCCGGCTGCTTCAGCTTTTTTCCAAGAAGAACCTTGGCGCAGACCGATCACCACGTTTACACCCGAATCTTTCAGGTTGGCGGCATGAGCATGACCTTGCGAACCGTAACCGATGATGGCAACGGTTTTGCCTTTGATCAGGGACAGATCGGCATCTTTATCGTAATAGACTTGCATTTGATTTCCTTTAAGATAAATGGTTGTCGAAGCCTTAATAATGTTGAGCGGCTTCGGACGGGTTAAACAGAGTGTGCCGCTTAAGCGGCAACTTCATTCATCAATACGATTTCCAACGCTTCGGTTTTGCCGTCAACGGACTGGACGAAGACTTGGAAATGCGCGCTGGCGTTATGTTCGTCAATAGCTGCTTGGGATTTCCAATTTTCCACGAAAACAAAACGGTTCGGTTTGCCGATTTCCTGATGGAGATCGTAGCTGATGTTGCCCTCTTCTGCACGACTGGCTTTGACCAGTTCTTTAAACTGTGCTGCCAGTGTTTCCGTGTATTCCGGTTTGACGGTAACCAGTGCGACAATTTTAATGTTCGACATAAATCTCTCCTGCCGTTCGTTTTTCAGACGGCATTCAAATACCATGCCGTCTGAAAGGTTACGGCGTTAAATTTTCAAAATACGCTCACCGCGACCGATGCCGGCCGCGCCTGTACGTACGGTTTCCAAAATTTGGGCGCGTCCGACCGTTTCCAAAAAGGAATCCAGCTTGTCTGTCGAGCCGGTAATTTCAATCGTATAGCTGCGGTCGGTTACGTCGATGATGCTGCCCCGGTAGATTTCAGTCAAGCGTAAAAATTCGTCGCGGTCTTTGCCGGCGGCACGGACTTTTACCAACATCAGTTCGCGTTCGACAAAACGGCTTTCGTTCAAATCGACCACTTTAATCACTTCAATCAATTTGTTGAGTTGCTTGGTGATTTGTTCGATGACCTGCTCGTCGCCGTGGGTAACGATGGTCATACGGGACAGGGTTTTGTCTTCGGTCGGCGCAACCGCCAAAGAATCGATATTGTAATCGCGTGCGGAGAACAAACCGACCACGCGGCTCATCGCACCTGATTCGTTTTCGATCAGAACAGATAAGATATGTCGCATTTGCCTCTCCTTACGCCTTTCCGTCCGCACGCATATGCGGCGGAAGTACCATTTCGTCCAAACCTTTGCCGTTGCCGACCATGGGCATCACATTCTGTTTCTGGTCGGTCAGGAAGTCGATAAACACCAGCCTGTCTTTTTGGTTCAATGCTTCCAACAAGGCACCTTCCACATCAGACTTCTTGTCCACGCGGATACCGATATGGCCGTATGCCTCGGCAAGTTTGGCGAAATCGGGCAAAGAATCGAAATAGGTTTCCGACTCTCGGCCGCCGTAATATATTTCCTGCCACTGGCGTACCATACCGAGATAACCGTTGTTCAGCGTAATGACGTTAACCGGAATCCGATATTGGAAACAGGTGGACAGCTCTTGGATGTTCATCTGAATCGAGCCGTCGCCGGTGATACAGAATACGTCTTGATCCGGGGCGGCAAGTTTTGCACCAATCGCATAAGGCAGACCCACGCCCATCGTACCCAAACCGCCGGAATTGAGCCATTGGCGCGGACGTTCGAAGGGATAATATTGAGCCGCAAACATTTGATGCTGCCCTACATCCGATGTGATGATTGCCGAATTGCCGGTAATCTCGGCAAGCTTCTGAATCACATATTGGGGCTTGATAATTTCGCTGCCGTTGTCAAACCACAAGCAATCTCGGGAACGCCATTCCTCTATGGTTTTCCACCATTTGCCCAAAGCATCTTCAGACGGCACGGACTCTTGTTTTTGCCACAGCGCAACCATCTCGGACAAAACGTTTTTCACGTCGCCGACAATCGGAATGTCCACCTTCACGCGCTTGGCGATGCTGGAAGGATCGACATCAATATGGATAACCTTCTTCGCCTTCTCGAAAAATTTGGACGGTACGGAAACCACACGGTCGTCAAAACGCGCACCTACGGCAAGAACGACATCCGCATTCTGCATGGCAAGGTTTGCCTCGTAAGTACCGTGCATACCGAGCATACCGAGGAATTGGCGGTCGCTGGAAGGATAAGCACCCAAGCCCATCAGCGTACCCGTGCACGGAGCACCCGTCATTCGGACAAATCGGGTCAGCTCTTCAGAAGCATTACCCAACACCACGCCGCCGCCAAAATAGACGACCGGACGTTTGGCAGATGCCAACATCTGCACGGCCTTTTTAATCTGACCGATATGCCCTTGAACAACCGGTTGATACGAACGGATAAAAATGTCTTCCTGAGGATAGCTGAATTTCGCCATCGCCTGCGTAACATCTTTCGGGACATCGACCACCACGGGGCCCGGCCGGCCGCTTGCGGCAATTTGGAATGCCTTTTTAATGGTTTCCGCCAACTCATTGATGTCCGTAACCAGGAAATTGTGTTTGACGCACGGACGGGTAATGCCCACCGTATCAACTTCTTGGAACGCATCCGTACCAATCAGGGAATTGCCTACCTGTCCGCTGATGACCACCATCGGAATCGAATCCGTATAGGCAGTAGCAATACCGGTCAGCGCATTGGTAACGCCCGGGCCGGATGTAACCAATGCCACGCCCACCTTACCGCTGACGCGCGCATACGCATCTGCCGCGTGTACTGCCGCCTGCTCATGGCGGGTAAGAATGTGTTTGAATTTATTGAGTTGGAACAGGGCATCGTAGATTTCGATAACCGCACCGCCAGGATAACCGAAAACGTACTCGACGCCTTCGGCTTTGAGACTCTGCACTATGATTTGTGCGCCTGATAACTGCATAACGACCTCTTTTATACGGTTTCAAACCAATAGGGACAAACCGCTTTGCCACAGCACCTGTAATGCAATCCCACCAAGCAGCGATTTAGGGTACGCGCATTGAAAGAACACGGCAACAGACGGATTATCCAATCAATTGGAAAGGAACACAGAGTTTGTGAAAAAGAGTAGAAACGATAACGCAAACCGACAGTTCAATCAAGAAAAATCTTTCATCTTTTAATATTTTTTGAAGACGGAGAAATTATTGATTGATTTTAAAAGAATAAAATCAGGAGCGCCTTTTTTGAAAGATGGGAATTGTTGACAGTTTGCATGAGGGCAGATGTGAAAAAACCCTTCTTCGGTATCAAGAATTTTAAAATTTACAGGGTCTCATCCCAATTAAAGACTCGGGATATTGATTGAACTTGATTTTATTTTTGATATATCAAAAATATTCCCAACCATACTTCCTGAAAATAGCTCATTGCACCGGACTGTATTGGGCGGCATTGACAGAACCAAGAGGGCTAACAACGACTTAAGATATTGATTGTATTTAGTCTTATCTATTTCAGTAAATAGCAATAGACAAAAAAATAACCGCTATAACGCGGTTGTGGTGCCCAGGGTCGGACTCGAACCGACACACCTTGCGGCGGGGGATTTTGAGTCCCCTGCGTCTACCAATTTCGCCACCTGGGCTGGTGAAGAAGTCGCCATTATAATGGCTTTTGAGATTCTGTAAACCTTTTTTTTGAAATTATTTTGTCTGTTTTTATTTTGTTTTTGATTTTAAATAGAATTTTTATTATTTTAATCTTACTGTGCTTTCCGCTCAAAAGCATTCTGTATGATTCGGCAATTCCTGCCGTACGGACAATGTAAAAAATACTACATTAAATCTGCCAAACGCGTTAAGATGGAAATATTCAAATTCCGTACGAATCAGGTTTTTCTATTTATTCTTGGGAGATTGTCATGTTTTCTGTACCGCGTTCCTTTTTGCTGGGCGTTTTCGCACTTGCCTCGCTTGCCGCCTGCAAACCTCAAGACAACAGTGCGGCGCAAGCCGCTTCTTCAAGTGCATCCGCGCCGGCTGCGGAAAATGCGGAAAAACCGCAAACACGCGGTACGGATATGCGTAAGGAAGACATCGGCGGCGATTTCACGCTGACCGACGGCGAAGGCAAGCCTTTCAGCCTGAGCGATTTGAAAGGCAAGGTCGTGATTCTGTCTTTCGGCTATACGCACTGTCCCGATGTCTGCCCCACCGAGCTGCTGACTTATAGCGACACGTTGAAGCAGTTGGGCGATCGAGCTAAAGATGTGAAAGTGGTGTTCGTCAGCATCGACCCCGAGCGCGATACGCCCGAAATCATCGGCAAATATGCCAAGCAGTTCAATCCGGACTTTATCGGTCTGACGGCAACGGGCGGCCAAAGCCTGCCGGTCATCAAGCAGCAATACCGCGTGGTTTCTGCCAAAGTCAATCAAAAAGAAGACGGCGAAAACTATTTGGTCGACCACTCTTCCGGTGCGTATCTCATCGACAAAAACGGTGAGGTTGCCATTTTCTCGCCTTACGGAAGCGAGCCGGAAACGATTGCCGCCGATGTAAGGACCCTGCTCTGATAAAACCGTATGCCGTCTGAACCGCCGATGCCTGTTCAGACGGCATTATTGTTTCAACCGACAAAGGACATCCAAACCATGCAGGATAATGCTTTGACCATCGCCTTATCCAAAGGGCGCATTTTTGAGGAGACGCTGCCGCTGCTTGCCGCTGCCGACATTGTTCCGACTGAAGAGCCCGAAAAATCGCGCAAGCTGATTATCGGGACGAACCATGAAAACATCCGCCTTGTCATTGTCCGCGCAACCGATGTGCCGACTTATGTGCGCTACGGCGCGGCGGATTTCGGGATTGCGGGCAAAGACGTGCTGATCGAACACGGCGGCTCCGGGCTTTACCGGCCTTTGGATTTGGAGATTGCCAAGTGCCGCATGATGGTTGCTGTGCGTAAAGGGTTTGATTACGAAGCAGCTTCGCAACCCGGATGCCGTCTGAAGATTGCCACGAAGTATCCTGAAATCGCGGCATCTCATTTTGCCGGCAAGGGTGTCCATGTGGACATTATCAAACTGTACGGCTCGATGGAACTTGCGCCGCTGGTCGGCTTGAGCGATGCGATTGTGGACTTGGTTTCGACGGGCAACACCTTGAAGGCAAACGGCTTGGAGGCAGTCGAACACATCGTCGACATTTCCAGCCGCCTGGTGGTCAACAAGGCTGCGCTGAAAACGAAATACGCGCTGCTCGAACCGATTATCCGTGCTTTTGAAAGCGCGGTCGGCGCACAGGCGTAAACGTTTCAGACGGCATTTCAGTTTTCGGAACATTATTTTGGAGAACAGAATGGATACGGCAAGCAAAGGCTTTTCCGAAGCTGCGCTGTCTGCATTGGGCAGCGGCGAAAACCGTTTTTATGTGTATTGTCTGACCGACTTGAAAAAGGGCAAGGTGCTGCACATCGGTACGGGTTGCGGCAACCGCATTTTCGAGTTCGACCATTTCGACGCGCCGACGGCGAAAGCGGTATCCAAGTGCCGGAAAACCGGACGCTTTATCCTGAACAGCCATCTGACCGAAAACGAAGCGCGTGCGGCAGAACAGGCAGTGGTGGCGTTTGTCCGCAGCGTCGGCGGCAAAAAACTGAAAAACCACGCCGATGGTTCGGCTTGGGGCATCAGCGCGGAAGAGTGGGAACGCCGTTTCGGCTTTGAAGCCGTGCAGACGGACGTGCTGAACCCCGACGGTTTGGTTTTAGCGGTCAAACTGCCCGACGCAGTCTTACGCAACGAATCCGCCGAAATACTCGCCGAACGCGCACGTGGTACTTGGACGGCAGCCAAAGACTTGATTAAAAAAGTGAAATATCTGGTCGGTATCGATACGGCTGCAAGCAATGCCGTCGTCTGCGCCTATGAAGTGGCAGGTTTTGAAACGGTGGAAACGGTAAAAAACGGCAAAACGCTGACGACGTACCGTTTTGCTTTCCTGCCCGAAACCAATGCGGCGGAAACTTTGGGATTGCGGCAAAAATCGCTGCCCGATTTGAAATTTGCCAACGGTTCGGACAAAACCTATATCCGCCCCAAAACCGTATAAATCAAACCGAAACGCTTTCCGAACTGCTTTCAGACGGCATTCGGAACAAATCACAAGGAGAACAAATCATGAAAAAACTCAACACCCAATCGCCCGATTTCCAAGCCGGACTCAAAGCCCTGCTGGCTTTTGAGACCGCGCAAAACCCCGAAACCGAACACATCGTTGCCGACATTTGCGCCGACGTGCAAAAGCGCGGCGATGCGGCTTTGATTGAATACACCAACAAATTCGATCAGACAAACGCTAAAAGCATCGATGATTTAATACTCACGCAAGCCGATTTGAAAGCCGCGTTCGAGCGCATTCCGAACGACGTTCAGGCGGCATTACAGACCGCCGCCCGCCGTGTCGAAAGCTACCACCAACGCCAAAAAATGGAATCGTGGAGCTACACCGATGAAGACGGCACACTGCTGGGGCAACAAATCACACCGCTTGACCGCGTCGGCATTTACGTCCCCGGCGGCAAAGCGGCTTATCCGAGTTCCGTCATCATGAACGCCATGCCAGCCCACGTCGCAGGTGTGAAAGAAATCATCATGGTCGTGCCGACACCGAAAGGCGAACGCAACGACATCGTACTTGCCGCCGCATACGTCGCCGGCGTAACCAAAGTCTTTACCGTCGGCGGCGCGCAGGCGGTTGCCGCCCTCGCCTACGGCACGGAAACTATCCCCCAAGTCGATAAAATCACCGGTCCGGGCAACGCCTTCGTCGCCGCCGCCAAACGCCGCGTGTTCGGCGTGGTCGGCATCGACATGGTGGCGGGGCCGTCTGAAATCCTGGTCATCGCCGACGGCACAACACCTGCCGATTGGGTGGCGATGGATTTGTTCAGCCAAGCCGAACACGACGAAATTGCCCAAGCCATCCTCATCGGCACGTCGCAAACGTATCTCGACGAAGTAGAAGCCGCCATGAACCGCCTGATCGAAACCATGCCGCGCCGCGACATCATCGAAGCCTCGCTCGGCAACAGGGGCGCGATGATACTCGCCAAAGACTTGGACGAAGCCTGCGAAATCGCCAACTACATTTCCCCCGAACACTTGGAATTGTCAGTCGAAAACCCGCAGGAATGGGCGAAAAAAATCCGCCACGCCGGCGCGATTTTCATGGGACGCTACACTAGCGAAAGCCTCGGCGACTACTGCGCCGGCCCAAACCATGTGCTGCCCACCAGCCGCACCGCCCGCTTTTCCTCGCCGCTGGGTACTTACGACTTCCAAAAACGTTCCAGCCTGATTCAGGTTTCGGAACAGGGTGCGCAAAAATTAGGCGAAACCGCCAGCGTGCTGGCACACGGCGAAAGCCTGACCGCCCACGCCCGCGCGGCAGAGTTCCGTATGAAATAATGCCGAAACGGCGTACAGGCATATTCCAACTATTAAGGAAACACGATGAAATCCGTCCGACACCTCATCCGCGACGACATACGGGCTATGTCGGCATATCAGATTGCCGATGTTCCGCCCGGTTTTGCCAAACTCGATGCGATGGAAAGCCCCGTCCACCCTTTTGCCGGACATGAAACGCTGTTGCAGGAATGGCAGGCACGGCTTGCTGCCGCGCCCATCCATCTTTACCCCAATCCCTCCGGCAGCGGTTTACAGGAAGCATTGCGTTCGGCGTTCGACATTCCCGACTGCGCCGACATCGCGCTGGGCAACGGTTCGGACGAACTGATACAGTTCATCACGATGCTGACCGCCAAACCGGGCGCGGCAATGTTGGCAGCCGAACCCAGTTTCGTCATGTACCGCCACAACGCCGCGCTGTACGTCATGGATTATGTCGGCGTTCCACTGAACGGAGATTTCACCCTCAACCTGCCCGCCGTCCTCGAAGCCGTCAGGAAGCACCGCCCTGCCCTGACCTTTATCGCCTACCCCAACAACCCCACCGGCGTATGTTTCACGCGTGCCGAAATCGAAGCCGTCATCGAAGCTTCAGACGGCATCGTCGTCATCGACGAAGCCTACGGCGCATTCAACGGCGACAGCTTCCTGCCGCAGGCAGGCAGCATTCCCAACCTCATCGTCATGCGTACCGTCAGCAAAATCGGTTTTGCCGGACTGCGTATCGGCTATGCGGCAGGCTGTCCCGAAGTCATCGGCGAACTGCAAAAAATCCTGCCGCCCTACAATATGAACCAACTGAGCCTGACCACCGCCAAACTCGCCCTGCAACACTACGGCATCATCTCTGCCAACATCGACAGCCTGAAAAACGAACGCAAACGGATGTTCGCCGAATTAGGCAAAATATGCCGTCTGAACGCCTTTCCAAGTCAGGCAAACTTCATTACCATACGTGTACCCGATGCCGATTTGTTGTTTGACACATTCAAACAAAACCGCATCCTCGTCAAAAAACTGCACGGCTCGCACCCGCTTTTGGAACACTGCCTGCGTATTACCGTAGGCAGCCCCGCACAAAACGATGCCGTTCTCAACGTCATCCGCCAACTTTACTGCCAACCAACGGATTTCCTATGAATTTGACTAAAACACAACGCCAACTGCACAACTTCCTGACCCTCGCCCAAGAAGCAGGTTCGCTGCCCAAGCTCGCCAAACTCTGCGGCTACCGTACCCCCGTCGCACTTTACAAACTCAAACAACGCCTTGAAAAGCAGGCAGAAGACCCCGACGCGCGCGGCATCCGTCCCAGCCTGATGGCAAAACTCGAAAAACACACCGGCAAACCCAAAGGCTGGCTCGACAGAAAACACAGCGAACGCACTGTTCCCGAAACCTCCGCAGAAAGCACCGGAACTGCCGAAATCCAAATTGCCGAAACCGCATCTGCTGCCGGCTGCCGCGCCGTTACCGTCAACCGCAATACCTGCGAAACCCAAATTACCGT
Source organism: Neisseria basseii (assembly GCF_962707005.1). Classification (NCBI taxonomy): domain Bacteria; kingdom Pseudomonadati; phylum Pseudomonadota; class Betaproteobacteria; order Neisseriales; family Neisseriaceae; genus Neisseria; species Neisseria basseii. Next base: position 40,251 of record NZ_CAUIXH010000011.1, read on the forward strand.
CTCCATCAACCTCGACGGCAGCGGCAAAAGCAGGCTGGATACCGGCGTACCCTTCCTCGAACACATGATCGACCAAATCGCCCGCCACGGCATGATCGACATCGACATCAGCTGCAAAGGCGACCTGCACATCGACGACCACCACACCGTCGAAGACATCGGCATCACACTCGGACAGGCACTCCGGCAGGCGCTCGGCGACAAAAAAGGCATCCGCCGTTACGGACATTCCTACGTCCCGCTCGACGAAGCCCTCAGCCGCGTCGTCATCGACCTTTCCGGCCGCCCCGGACTCGTGTACAACATCGAATTTACCCGCGCCCTGATTGGGAAATTCGATGTCGATTTGTTTGAAGAATTTTTCCACGGCATCGTCAACCACAGTATGATGACCCTGCACATCGACAACCTCAGCGGCAAAAACGCCCACCATCAGGCGGAAACCGTATTCAAAGCCTTCGGGCGCGCCCTGCGTATGGCAGTCGAACACGACCCGCGCATGGCTGGGCAAACCCCCTCGACCAAAGGCACGCTGACCGCATAAAAAACCATACCGTCTGAAATACCCGCAGGCTTTTCAGACGGTATCGGAACAGATAAGATTACACTACACTACAAACAGAAAAGGAGTAAACATCATGTCCGCAGAAACATACGCACAAATCGGCTGGATAGGCTTAGGGCAAATGGGCCTGCCTATGGTAACGCGCCTTTTGGACGGCAATATCGAAGTCGGCATATACAACCGCTCGCCCGAGAAAACTGATTCCCTTGCCGCCAAAGGTGCAAAGGTCTATGGCAGTACCATCGAACTTGTCCGCGACTATCCCGTTATTTTCCTAATGGTATCCGACTATGCCGCCGTGTGCGACATCCTGAACGGAGTCCGCGACGGATTGTCCGGCAAAATCATCGTCAATATGAGCACCATCTCCCCGACCGAAAACATCGCCGTCAAAGCACTTGTCAAAGCCGCAGGCGGACAGTTTGCCGAAGCACCCGTTTCCGGATCGGTCGGGCCCGCCACCAACGGCACGCTGCTCATTCTGTTCGGCGGCAGCGAAGCCGTTTTAAACCCGCTGCAAAAAATATTTTCCCTCGTCGGCAAAAAAACCTTCCACTTCGGCGAAGTGGGCAAAGGCTCGGGCGCGAAACTCGTCTTGAACTCGCTCTTGGGCATTTTCGGCGAAGCGTACAGCGAAGCGATGCTGATGGCGCGGCAGTTCGGCATCGATACCGACGACATCGTCGAAGCCATCGGCGGCTCGGCAATGGACTCGCCCATGTTCCAAACCAAAAAATCCCTGTGGGCAAACCGCGAATTTCCGCCCGCCTTCGCCCTCAAACACGCTTCCAAAGACCTCAACCTCGCCATCAAAGAGCTTGAACAGGCAGGCAACACCCTGCCCGCCGTCGAAACCGTTGCTGCCAGCTACCGCAAAGCAGTCGAAGCCGGCTACGGCGAACAGGACGTTTCCGGCGTTTACCTGAAATTGGCAGAACGCTGATTGCCTTTTCCAAACACAATGCCGTCTGAAGCCCGAAAGCGTTTCAGACGGCATTTTTATTGCCCCACGCTTGAAATCAGTCCCGATTATGACTATAGTCCGCACAAATTTAGTCAATATCAAGACCAATTATGAACCAACTCGACCAACTTGGAACCCGTATCAACCTGATTTGCAATGTCTTCGACAAATGGATCGGGCAGCAGGATCTGAATTACAACCTCTTTGCCGTACTTTATACCCTGGCAACCGAAGGCAGCCGCACGCAAAAGCATATCGGCGAAGAGTGGAGTCTGCCCAAACAGACCGTTTCAGGCGTATGCAAAACCCTTGCCGGACAAGGGTTGATTGAATGGCAGGAAAGCGAACAGGACCGGCGCGAACGGTTGCTGTCGCTGACCGAAAAAGGCAAAGCCCATGCCGCACCTTTAACAGAAAGCGCGCAGGAATTCAGCGACAAAGTATTTACCACATTCGGCGACAAGTGCACAACCCGGCTGTTTGCCGATTTGGATGCACTGGCGGAAGTGATGGAAAAAACAATCTCAGAAAATAAAAAATAGGGGGACAAATATGTGGAAAATGTTGAAACACATAGCCCAAACCCACCGCAAGCGTCTGCTCGGCACATTTTCTCTGGTCGGACTGGAAAACCTTTTGATGCTGGTGTATCCAGTGTTTGGCGGTTGGGCAATTAATGCCGTAATTGCGGGGAAGGTGTGGCAAGCGTTGCTGTACGCTTTGGTTGTGCTTTTAATGTGGCTGGTCGGTGCGGCGCGGCGGATTGCCGATACGCGCACGTTTACGCGGATTTATACCGAAATCGCCGTGCCGGTCGTGTTGGAACAGCGGCAGCGGCAAGTCCCGCATTCAGCGGTAACTACGCGGGTTGCCCTGTCGCGTGAGTTTGTCAGCTTTTTTGAAGAACACCTACCGATTGCCGCGACATCCGTCGTATCCATATTCGGCGCGTGCATCATGCTGCTGGTGCTGGAATTTTGGGTCGGCGTGTTGGCGGTATGCATACTTGCGTTGTTTTTATGGCTTTTGCCACGTTTTGCCACCATCAGCGAAAACCTGTATTTTCGCCTGAACAACAGCTTGGAACGCGACAACCACTTTATCCGAAAAGGCGACCGGCGGCAGCTGTACCGCCATTATGGACTGGTTGCGCGCCTGCGTGTGCTGATTTCCAACCGCGAAGCCTTCGGCTATCTCTGCGTCGGCGCGGCGATGGGTATTTTATTCGGCTTTGCTTTTGTGATGATGACGCTCAAAGGCTACGGCAGCGCGGGGCATATTTATTCGGTCAGCACTTATCTGTGGATGTTTGCCATGAGTTTGGACGACGTGCCGCGATTGGTCGAACAATATTCCAATTTGAAAGACATCGGACAACGGATAGAGTGGTCGGAACGGAACATCAAAGCCGGAACTTGAAAAATGCCGTCTGAACACGCTTCAGACGGCATTTCCATCCGTTCGGCAAACTACATCACATCCGCCCGCCGGTTGACAAGTTTGGCAAACAACTTTTCAACAGAAGCTTCCGCCTGCAAACCAATGCGCTGGATCAGACTTTGCTTCTCCTGATATTTCACTTCGATAACCTGTTTGTTTTCAAACGCTTTCAACAACAAATCATCACTGGTCGAAATCTCGTCAATCAAGTTCAACGCCAACGCCTGCCGGCCGAACCAATGCTCGCCCGTCGCTATTTTTTCAATATCCAACCCGGGGCGGTTCTCGCTGACAAACTGCTTGAACAACTGATGCGTTTCCTCCAGTTCCTGCCGGAATTTCTGTTTGCCCTTTTCCGTATTTTCACCCATAAAAGTAACCGTGCGCTTAAATTCGCCCGCCGTCATCACATCCACATCGATATCATGTTTTTTCAACAGGCGGTGGATATTCGGCACTTCCGCCACCACACCCACCGAACCGACAATCGCAAACGGAGCGGAAACAATTTTATCCGCCACACACGCCATCATATAGCCGCCGCTCGCCGCCACCTTATCGACGGCGACGGTCAGAGGAATATTGTGTTCGCGCAAACGCCTAAGCTGCGAAGCCGCCAAACCGTAACCGTGAACGACACCGCCCGGACTTTCCAATCTGAGCAGAACCTCATCTTCAGGCTTGGCAATCAAAAGCACCGCCGTAATCTCATGACGCAAGGATTCTACGGCGTGTGCATACAAATCGCCGTCAAAATCCAACACAAAAAGGCGGGATTTTTGCGTTTCGGCAGATTTCTCCCCACCCTCCTTCAAACGCTTTTTCTCTGCTTTGGCTTCCGCCTTTTCCTTTTTCTTTTCTTCTTTTTCCTGATGTTTTGCCTCTTCCTCGCTTAAAAAGAATGCTTCAAACGATTGCCGCTGTTTTTTATAATTTTCCGAAAAATCCGTCAGTACGACACTACCGCTTTCCGACTGTTTCTTACTCTGTACGATAGCCAACACAATCAGCGCAATTGCGCCGAACACGGTAAGCAGTTCGAGCAGGAAAATACCGTAATTCAGTAAAATTTCTTTCCACATTGATTGGATTTCCTCTTGTTCAGGCATGAACATATCAATATTGTCCATCCCCGTCCGACAGATAAAAAAATAACCGCTTGGAGCGGTATTGTTATTTTCAGCTTGGTGCCCGGAGCCGGAATCGAACCGGCACGGGATGTTTAGTCCCGACGGATTTTAAGTCCGTTGTGTCTACCTATTTCACCACCCGGGCATTTGTGAAAGGTGGAGGCGGGGGCGCGGATTTTAACCGGCCTATATGAAGATTGCACTCCTCATAGCATAAACACTCTGCCACCCCGCCATAGTACGATAATGGAGGCGAGAGTCGGAATCGAACCGGCGTAGACGGATTTGCAATCCGCTGCATAACCACTTTGCTATCTCGCCTAAAACTGGCTTATCTAAAAACTTGGAGCGGGAAACGAGTCTCGAACTCGCGACCTCAACCTTGGCAAGGTTGCGCTCTACCAACTGAGCTATTCCCGCGCGTTCAAACATATCGGTTTTTGGAGCGGGAAACGAGTCTCGAACTCGCGACCTCAACCTTGGCAAGGTTGCGCTCTACCAACTGAGCTATTCCCGCGTTGATACGTTTGAAATAAAACTTGGAGCGGGAAACGAGTCTCGAACTCGCGACCTCAACCTTGGCAAGGTTGCGCTCTACCAACTGAGCTATTCCCGCAATGATTACGGAAGAATGAAATTTTTGGAGCGGGAAACGAGTCTCGAACTCGCGACCTCAACCTTGGCAAGGTTGCGCTCTACCAACTGAGCTATTCCCGCCCTATATCATTCTCCGACATCGAAGAAGACGCAATTATTATGGATTATATTTTTACCGTCAAGCTATTTTTATGTTTTTTTCAGGCAATTTCTTTCCACGCCATTTTCAGGTAATACAGCATCGACCAAACCGTCAGCAAAGATGCGATAAACATCAATATGTTGCCGATAACAACAAGATTAAATCCGTGAAAATCGGGAATATTCAGCAGCAAAAAGAAAATCGCCAGCATTTGCGCGGCGGTTTTGAACTTGCCGATGGTGGCGACGGCAACGCTGCTCCTTTTTCCCATTTGCGCCATCCATTCGCGCAATGCGGAAATGGTAATTTCCCTGCCGATGATAATCATCGCGAACAAGACATAGGTCCGATCGAGTTTGACCAGCAGCAGCAACGAAACGGCAACCATCAGTTTGTCGGCGACGGGGTCGAGGAATGCGCCGAAATCCGAGGTCTGTTTCCACAACCTTGCCAAAAATCCGTCAAACCAGTCGGTCAAGGCGGCAACGGCAAAAATGACGGCGGCGGCAACATTAACTGCCTCTTCCGAAAACCATGAGAACGGCAGGTAGAAAAGGACAATCAGTACGGGAATGAGCAAGACCCTCAACCATGTGAGGAAGATGGGGAGATTCCAAGGCATCGGTTTTCTCTGTGCGGACTGTAAAATTATGATTATAACGGTTATCCTCATAACCCAAAACGTAAAATTGCCGCATAGGCATTCCCCCGCCCCGCCAATCTGTTTTCACATTCTTTTCAAACGCAGGAAAATGGCGGGCAATAAAAGCAAAATACCCAGTTTCAGGCTGAAAACGGCAGGTTGTGCCAACACTTCGACAAGGCGGTCTTCCGTGCGGGCAAAATCTTTATTGCTATAGACACTGCCACTGTTGCGGTATTCCAACAGAACGCCGTTTAAAAAACCTTTTCCGACGGTGTCGCTTAAAACAATCTTAACCTGCCGTGCCCTGATGACTCTGCCGATATTGCCGCCTGTGCACAAATCGTCGAACCCGTAGCAGGAAAGCCGGTACTGCCGCCCGTCCGCCTCCAGTTTGATTGCCCGTCCGCTGCGGTTGGGTGCGGTAACGGTCAAATCCGCATATTCGAATATTTTTTCTTGTTCGTGAAATGCCGTCCGGTAAGGTGCAATAAAAACGGCGGACAACAGCAGGCAGCTTATGGCGGCAAACAATGCCAAGCGGTGATATTTCATACTTGTTCCCTGTTTCTCAAATGCCGTCTGAAAAAACGGCTGCATATGTTGTCTGCAAAATATCGGGAAGCATATCAGACAAAATGCCGTCTGAAATATTTTCAGACGGCATTTCAATCCGAAACGGATTATTTTTGTGTTTCAACCGCTTCCAATGCACGCAGGGCATAAGTGTAAGCGGCACCCGCATTCAGGGCGATGGCGGTTGCCAATGCGCCGGCGATTTCGCTTTCGGTCGCACCGGCTTTGGCTGCGGCGGCGGCATGAACGCTGATGCAGCTTTCGCAACGGGTGGTAATGGCAACGGCGATGGCAATCAGCTCGCGCGTTTTGGCATCGAGTGCTTCGGCAGCGGCGGCCTGTTCCAGTGCGCCGTAGGCTTGCAGCATTTTCGGATGGGATTTGCCCAGCTCGCCGAATGATTTTTTAACCAGTGCGGTATGTTCTTTCCAATCTTTAAACATTTTCTTTTCCTTTATCTTACATTTAACCCTGATACGCGCTTGCGTATCTGTTTTCGATGTGCGTATTATCGCAATTATTCAGTTGTGTTTCTCGTTTAATCATCTCATTTTATGGTTCAAAAAGATTTATGGACATTCTGGACAAACTGGTAGAACTTGCCCAATTGACGGGCAGTGTCGATGTGCAGTGCCTTTTGGGCGGACAATGGTCGGTACGGCATGAAACCTTGCAACGCGAAGGACTGGTGCATATTGTTACGGCGGGCAGCGGCTACATCTGCATAGACGGCGAAACTTCCCCGCGTCCGGTCGGCACGGGCGATATTGTATTTTTCCCGCGCGGCTTGGGTCATGTGTTGAGCCACGACGGAAAATACGGAGAAAGTTTACAACCGGATATACGACAAAACGGCGCGTTCACGGTCAAACAGTGCGGCAACGGGCTGGATATGAGCCTGTTTTGCGCCCGTTTCCGCTACGACACCCACGCCGATTTGATGAACGGCCTGCCTGAAACCGTTTTTCTGAACATTGCCCATCCGAGTTTGCAGTATGTGGTTTCAATGCTGCAACTGGAAAGCGAAAAACCTTTGACGGGGACGGTTTCCGTGGTCAACGCATTGTCGTCCGTCCTGCTGGTACTTATCCTGCGCGCCTATCTCGAACAGGATAATGATGTCGAACTCTCGGGCGTATTGAAAGGTTGGCAGGACAAACGTTTGGGACATTTAATCCAAAAGGTGATAGACAAACCGGAAGACGAATGGAATGTCGACAAAATGGTGGTGGCCGCCAATATGTCGCGTGCGCAACTGATGCGCCGTTTCAAAAGCCAAGTCGGACTCAGCCCGCACGCCTTTGTGAACCATATCCGCCTGCAAAAAGGCGCGTTGCTGCTGAAGAAAACCCCGGATTCGGTTTTGTCGGTCGCACTGTCGGTAGGCTTTCAGTCGGAAACACACTTTGGCAAAGCATTCAAACGGCAATATCACGTTTCGCCGGGTCAATACCGGAAAGAAGGCGGGCAACAATAAAATATCTGAACCTTGAAACACAAATGCCGTCTGAAAATACTTTCAGACGGCATTTGCGTACCGTATCATTTTAACGGCTGCATCTTCATCACTTCCAAGAGGAAATTGGTAAATGCGGGATTATTGGGTTTGGCATCCATATTTTTCCAACGCTGCTGCCAGCCGCGCAAGGCATTCTGGATATACAGCTTGGACTGTTCCGTATTGATTTCGCCGCGCTGGCTGTCTACCGCCGAACGCAGGTAGATTTCATACATACTGTCATCGACGGCATTGCGTCCGACCAGGCGTTTTCTGAAATTGTTCAGATATTGCGCGGCCTGAACCTTGGTCATTTTACCGATACTCACCTGATAGCTCAGGCGCGTCGCCTCATCACGGATTTTGGAAACATCCGTCCAATGCGAAGGCGCGAGATGGAAACCTTTTGCGGGTGCTTCCGTTTTGACGGTATTGACAGGATTCACGGGGATTTCCGTCAATGTGGGTACATAAACAGACTGACAGCCGGAAAGGACTGCCGCAATGGAAAGAGGGATAAGGTATTTTTTCATGCCCGCCATTATAATCAAGTTTGCCTTGAAAAAACAAATTGTTCGGCAAGAAAAATAAAATTTCGGCATCAGAAGCAGGCAAAAACACATTCCACAAGCCTTGCCGCAAGGTTTACAATCTGACCGTCCTTATCGCAACGACCGTTTATGGATATCGAAAAAAAAGACGTTTTGGGTTCCGGCTGGATGCTGGTGGCGGCGGCCTGCTTTACCATAATGAACCTGTTGATTAAAGATGCGGCGGCAAAATTTGCCCTCGGCAGCGGCGAATTGGTCTTTTGGCGTATGCTGTTTTCAACCGTTGCGCTCGGTTGTGCCGCCGTATTGCGGCGCGACACCTTCCGCACGCCCCATTGGAAAAACCACTTAAACCGCAGTATGGTCGGGACGGGGGCGATGCTGCTGCTGTTCTACGCGGTAACGCATCTGCCTTTGGCAACCGGCGTAACCCTAAGCTACACCTCGTCGATTTTTTTGGCGGTATTTTCCTTCCTGATTTTGAAAGAACGGATTTCCGTTTACACGCAGGCGGTGCTGCTCCTTGGTTTTGCCGGCGTGGTATTGCTGCTTAATCCATCGTTCCGCAGCGGTCAGGAACTGGCGGCACTCGCCGGGCTGACGGGCGGCGCGATGTCCGGCTGGGCGTATTTGAAAGTGCGCGAACTGTCTTTGGCGGGCGAACCCGGCTGGCGCGTCGTGTTTTACCTTTCCGCAACCGGCGTGGCGATGTCTTCGGTTTGGGCGACGCTGACCGGCTGGCATATGCTGTCTTGGCAGTCGGCGGTTTATCTGTCGGGCATCGGCGTGTCCGCGCTGATTGCCCAACTGTCGATGACGCGCGCCTACAAAGTCGGCGACAAATTCACGGTTGCCTCGCTTTCCTATATGACCGTCGTCTTTTCCGCCCTGTCTGCCGCATTTTTTCTGGGCGAACAGCTTTTTTGGCAGGAAATACTCGGTATGTGCATCATCATCTTCAGCGGCATTTTGAGCAGCATCCGCCCCATTGCCTTCAAACAGCGGCTGCAAGCCCTGTTCCGCCAAAGATAAAAATGCCGTCCGAACATCCTTCAGACGGCATATCGGGCTTTATTTCCCCGCCTTCACATCCTGCCACTGGCGCACCATAAACTTCAATGCCGCCGGCCGGATGGGAATCATAATAAAGCTGTTTTTCAAATCTTCCCCGCTCGGGAAAATCGTATTGTCGTTTTTAAATTCGTCCTCCATCAAATCGCGCGCCGGCTTGCTCGAAGGCGCGTAGGTAACGAAATTGCCGTTTTTCGCCGACACTTCCGGGTCGAGGAAGTCGTTGATGTATTTGTGCGCGTTGGCGACGTTTTTCGCATCTTTCGGAATCACGAAAGAATCCACCCAAATCCCCACGCCCTCTTTCGGCATCATCACGCGGATTTTTTCCTTGCCGCCTGCTTCTTCGGCACGGCGTTTGGCAATGTTCAAATCGCCGCCGAAGCCAATCGTTACGCAGGTATCGCCGCGTGCCAAATCATCGATAAAGCCGGACGAGGTAAAACGCTTGATGTACGGACGGTTTTTCTTAAGCAAGGCAGTTGCCGCCTTAATATCCGCCGTTTCGCTGCTGTTTGGATTTTTACCCATGTAGTTCAACACCATAGGATAAATTTCCGCCGCGCTGTCTAAATAACTGATACCGCATTGTTTGAGTTTGGACGTGTATTCGGGGTTAAACACCAAATCCCACTGGTTGTCCGGCAGCTTGTCCGTACCCAAAGCCTTTTTCACGCGTTCGGTATTGATGGCGAAGGTATTTGTCCCCCAATAAAACGGCACGGCGTATTCGTGGCCGGGATCGACCCCGTCCATCAGCCTCATCATTTCGGGATTGAGGTGTTTATAATTGGGAATCAGCGACTTATCGATTTTCTGATACGCACCTGCCTTAATCTGCCTACCCACAAACGCATTGGACGGCGCGACAATGTCGTAACCAGATTTGCCTGTCAGCACCTTGCTTTCCAGCGTTTCATCGCTGTCGTACACATCATAAGTAACCTTGATGCCGTTTTTCTTTTCAAAATCGGCAACGGTTTCCGGATCGACGTATTCCGACCAGTTGTAAATTTTCAATACGTTTTGGTTTTCCGCCGGTGCCGGTTTTTCGGCAGGCGGTTTGTCCGAACCGCCGCACGCTGCAAGCAGCAAAGCAGTCAGGACGGCGAGTGGCAGATGTTTGGCCATTATCATTCCTTGCATATCGGGTTGGAGAAAGCGGCCATTATAGCCGATATTGGTAACAGGGCTTCAGACGGCATTCAAAATCCCGCAATGCCGTCTGAAAGCCGCCGTTTCCATAGCTAGAAACAGGGATTTGCGGTAAGATACCGCCGTTCGTTTTCCCTGCTTTTACCATGACAAGACATTTGAGAGACATTGAAAAAATTATGAAAACTTCCGAACTGCGCCAAAAATTCCTAAAATTTTTCGAAACCAAAGGCCACACCGTCGTCCGCTCCTCCAGCCTCGTGCCGCACGACGACCCGACCCTGCTGTTTACCAACGCGGGCATGAACCAGTTTAAAGACGTATTTTTAGGTTTCGACAAACGCCCGTACAGCCGTGCCACTACCGCGCAAAAATGCGTACGCGCAGGCGGCAAGCACAACGACTTGGAAAACGTCGGCTACACCGCCCGCCACCACACCTTCTTTGAAATGATGGGCAACTTCTCCTTCGGCGACTACTTCAAGCGCGACGCGATCCACTTCGCTTGGGAATTCCTGACTTCCCCTGAATGGTTGAACATCCCCAAAGACAAACTGTTGGCGACCGTTTACGCAGAAGACGACGAAGCCTACAACATCTGGTTAAACGAAATCGGTATGCCGTCCGAGCGCATCGTCCGCATCGGCGACAACAAAGGCGCGAAATACGCGTCTGACAACTTCTGGCAAATGGGCGACACCGGACCCTGCGGACCCTGCTCCGAAATTTTCTACGACCACGGCGAAGAAATCTGGGGCGGCATTCCGGGCAGTCCTGAAGAAGACGGCGACCGCTGGATTGAAATTTGGAACTGCGTATTTATGCAGTTCAACCGCGACGAACAAGGCAATATGAATCCGCTGCCTAAGCCTTCCGTCGATACCGGCATGGGTTTGGAACGCATGGCCGCCGTGATGCAGCACGTCCACAGCAACTACGAAATCGACTTGTTCCAAGACCTGCTCAAAGCCGTTGCCCGCGAAACCGGCGCAGCTTTCAGCATGGAAGAACCCAGCCTGAAAGTCATCGCCGACCACATCCGCTCCTGCTCCTTCCTGATTGCAGACGGCGTATTGCCTTCCAACGAAGGCCGCGGCTACGTATTGCGCCGCATTATCCGCCGCGCCGTGCGCCACGGTTACAAACTGGGTCAAAGCAAACCGTTCTTCCACAAACTCGTTGCCGATTTGGTCAAAGAGATGGGCAGTGCCTACCCTGAATTGAAAGAAAAACAGGCCCAAATCGAAGAAGCGTTGAAAAACGAAGAAAGCCGTTTTGCCCAAACTCTGGAAACTGGTATGGCTTTGTTGGAAAATGCACTGGCCAAAGGCGGCAAAACACTCGACGGCGAAATCATCTTCAAACTCTACGATACCTACGGTTTCCCATACGATTTGACCGCCGACATCTGCCGCGAACGCAATATCGAACTGGACGAAGCAGGCTTTGAGCGCGAAATGGAAGCCCAACGTGCACGCGCACGCGCCGCACAAAGCTTCAAAGCCAACGCCCAACTGCCTTACGACGGTCAAGACACCGAGTTTAAAGGTTATAGCGAACGCCAAACCGAATCCAAAGTCCTCGCCCTCTACAAAGACGGCGAACAAGTCAATGAATTGAACGAAGGCGACAGCGGCGCAGTCGTTATCGACTTTACCCCGTTCTATGCAGAATCCGGCGGCCAAGTCGGCGATGTCGGCTATATCTTCGCAGGCGAAAATCGCTTTGAAGTACGCGATACCCAAAAAATCAAAGCGGCCGTATTCGGACAATTCGGTGTACAAACCTCAGGCCGTCTGAAAGTCGGCGACAGCGTTACCGCCAAAGTGGACGACGAAATCCGCAATGCCAATATGCGCAACCACAGCGCGACCCACCTGATGCACAAAGCCCTGCGCGATGTATTGGGCGGACACGTCGAACAAAAAGGCTCTTTGGTTACCGCCGAATCCACCCGTTTCGACATTTCCCATCCCCAAGCGGTAACTGCCGAAGAAATCGCCGAAGTCGAACGCCGCGTCAACGAAGCCATTTTGGCGAACGTTGCCGTCAACGCCGCCATTATGAGCATGGAAGACGCCCAAAAAACCGGCGCCATGATGCTTTTCGGCGAAAAATACGGCGACGAAGTGCGCGTATTGCAAATGGGCGGTTTCTCTACCGAATTGTGCGGCGGTACACACGTTTCACGCACCGGCGACATCGGCCTCTTCAAAATCATCAGCGAAGGCGGTATTGCCGCAGGCGTACGCCGTATCGAAGCCATCACCGGCCTGAACGCACTCAAATGGGCGCAAGAGCAAGAACGTTTGGTGAAAGACATTATTGCCGAAACCAAAGCCCAAACCGAAAAAGACGTACTAGCAAAAATCCAAGCAGGCGCGGCACACGCCAAAGCATTGGAAAAAGAATTGGCACGCGCCAAAGCCGAACTTGCCGTCCACGCAGGCGCAAAACTCTTGGACGATGCAAAAGACCTGGGCGCAGCCAAACTCGTTGCCGCCCAAATCGAAGCCGACGCAGCCGCCCTGCGCGAAATCGTTACCGACTTAACCGGCAAATCAGAACAAGCCATCGTATTGCTCGCCGCAGTCAACGACGGCAAAGTTTCCCTGTGCGCAGGCGTATCCAAACCGTTGACTGGCAAAGTCAAAGCAGGCGATCTGGTTAAATTTGCAGCCGAACAAGTCGGCGGCAAAGGCGGCGGTCGTCCCGACTTGGCGCAAGCCGGCGGTACGGATGCCGGCAAATTGCCCGAAATGCTGGCAAGCGCGGAAGAATGGGTAAAAGCCAAACTGGCGTAATCCCTCTGCCGAAGCAAAATGCCGTCTGAACGCCCAAGCCTTCAGACGGCATTTTTTCCGCACGCAGTTGCGTAGGATGGGCTTCAACCCTCCGTTTCTTCATTTCCGATTATTAATTGGCGGACTGAAGCCCACCCTATGGTTACCGTCGGATTTCGGTTATGTTGGAATTTCGGGAAACTGATGAATCGTCATTCTCTCGCAGGCGGGAATCTAGGATGCGGGGCAGCGGCAATATTCAAAGGTTGTCTGAAAATTAAGAGGTTCTAGATTCCCGCCTTCGCGGGAATGACGGCGGAGGTTGCTGTTGTTTCGAATAAATTCCTACGGTTTCGGGTGTCCGGATTCCCGATTTCACAGAAATGACGGCGGAGAAGTTTCTGTTTTTCTGATAACTTACCGTAACTTAAAATCTCGTCATTCCCGCGCAGGCGGGAATCTAGGGCGTTCGGTTTCGGTACCGTCAAAAATGCCGTCTGAACGCCCAAGCCTTCAGACGGCATTTTTTATTTCAAACCCTTACAGGTAGAATTTTTCGATGACTCTCAGATTGTCATCCAATTTGTACACCAGCGGCTGACCGGTCGGGATTTCCAAGCCCATAATGTCTTCGTCGGAAATGCCCTCGATGTGTTTTGCCAGCGCGCGCAAGGAGTTGCCGTGCGCCGCTACCAAGACGCGTTTGCCGCTCAAAATCGCGGGGGCGATTTGGTCTTCCCAAAACGGCAATACGCGATTCAGCGTTACTTTCAGGTTTTCGCCGTCGGGTACGACATCGGCAGCCAGATGGGCATAGCGGCGGTCTTTGTGTGCGGAAAACGCGTCGTCTTTGTCCAAAAGCGGCGGCAGGGTGTCGTAGCTGCGCCGCCAGATGCGGACTTGCTCGTCGCCGTATTTTTCGGCGGTTTGTTTTTTGTCCAGACCTTGCAGCCGGCCGTAGTGGCGTTCGTTCAGCCGCCACGTTTTGATTTGCGGCACGAACAGTTGGTCGGATTCTTCCAAAACGATGTTGCAGGTCTTGATCGCGCGGGTCAGGACGGATGTGAAGGCGATGTCGAACTCATAGCCGTTTTCTTTCAGTTTTTTACCGGCGGCGGCGGCCTCGGCAAGCCCCTGCTCGCTCAGCTTCACGTCGCGCCAGCCTGTAAACAGGTTTTTCGCGTTCCATTCGCTTTGTCCGTGGCGGATAAATACCAGTTCCATATCGTCTCCAATGTGTGAAAGTGGGAAAACGGTATTTATAACATATTTTCACATTTCCCGTATTTGATTCAGATTCAGACACGCGCCCACTATGGTTTGCCGTTTTGATTTACAATAATGCCCTTTGTTTTACATTCCGCATACACAATGAACACGCAAGCGCACGCCCCACATACCGATTCCAATACGCTGATACTCGGTCAATACGCCGAACGCGCCTATCTCGAATACGCCATGAGCGTGGTCAAAGGCCGCGCGCTGCCTGAAGTTTCAGACGGCCAGAAGCCCGTGCAGCGGCGCATTTTGTTTGCCATGCACGATATGGGTTTGACGGCGGGGGCAAAGCCGGTGAAATCGGCGCGCGTGGTCGGCGAGATTTTGGGTAAATACCACCCGCACGGCGACAGTTCCGCCTATGAAGCGATGGTGCGCATGGCGCAGGATTTTACCTTGCGCTATCCCTTAATCGACGGCATCGGCAACTTCGGTTCGCGCGACGGCGATGGGGCGGCGGCGATGCGTTACACCGAAGCGCGGCTCACGCCGATTGCGGAATTGCTGTTGTCCGAAATCAATCAGGGGACGGTGGATTTCGTGCCGAACTACGACGGCGCGTTTGACGAACCGCTGCACCTGCCCGCCCGCCTGCCTATGGTGTTGCTCAACGGCGCGTCGGGCATCGCGGTGGGCATGGCGACCGAAATCCCATCACACAATTTAAACGAAGTGACGCAGGCGGCGATTGCGCTGTTGAAAAAGCCGACGCTGGAAACCGCCGACCTGATGCAATATATTCCCGCGCCCGATTTTGCCGGCGGCGGTCAAATCATCACGCCTGCGGACGAATTGTGCCGGATTTACGAAACCGGCAAAGGCAGCGTGCGCGTGCGTGCGCGTTACGAAATCGAGAAGCTGGCGCGCGGACAATGGCGCGTGATTGTGACCGAACTGCCGCCGAACGCCAATTCCGCCAAAATCCTTGCCGAAATCGAAGAGCAAACCAACCCGAAACCGAAAGCGGGCAAAAAGCAGCTCAACCAAGACCAGCTCAACACCAAAAAGCTGATGCTGGATTTAATCGACCGCGTGCGCGACGAGTCCGACGGCGAACATCCCGTGCGTCTGGTGTTCGAGCCGAAATCCAGCCGCATCGATACCGATACCTTCATCAACACGCTGATGGCGCAAACTTCGCTGGAAGGCAATGTGTCCATGAACTTGGTGATGATGGGGCTGGACAACCGTCCCGCGCAGAAAAACCTGAAAACGATTTTGCAGGAATGGCTGGATTTCCGCGTCGTGACCGTAACACGTCGTCTGAAATTCCGTTTGAACCAAGTGGAAAAACGGCTGCACATCCTTGAAGGCCGTCTGAAAGTCTTTCTGCACATCGACGAAGTGATTAAAGTCATCCGCGAATCGGACGACCCGAAAGCCGATTTGATGGCGGCGTTCGGGCTGACCGAAATCCAAGCGGAAGATATTTTGGAAATCCGCCTGCGCCAGTTGGCGCGTTTGGAAGGTTTCAAACTCGAAAAAGAATTGAACGAGTTGCGCGAGGAACAAGGCCGTCTGAATATCCTTTTGGGCGACGAAAACGAAAAACGCAAGCTGATTATCAAAGAGATGCAGGCGGACATGAAGCAGTTCGGCGACGCGCGCCGCACGCTGGTGGAAGAAGCCGGACGCGCTGTTCTGACGCAAACCACCGCCGATGAACCCATCACGCTGATTCTGTCGGAAAAAGGCTGGATACGCAGCCGTGCCGGACACAACCTCGATTTGAGCCAGACCGCGTTCAAAGAAGGCGACCGCCTCAAACAAACCCTTGAAGGCCGCACCGTTTTGCCCGTCGTCATTCTCGACTCATTGGGTAGAACCTACACGCTCGATGCCGCCGAAATCCCCGGCGGACGCGGCGACGGCGTACCGGTTTCATCCTTAATCGAGCTGCAAAACGGCGCCAAACCCGTCGCCATGCTCACCGGCCAGCCCGAACAGCACTACCTGCTCTCAGGCAGCGGCGGCTACGGCTTTATTACCAAGTTGGCCGATATGGTCGGACGCGTGAAAGCGGGCAAAGTGGTGATGACCGCAGACAGCGGCGAAACCGTCCTGCCGCCCGTTGCCGTCTATGCCTCCTCGTTCATCAACCCCGACTGCAAAATCATTGCCGCCACCAGTCAAAACCGCGCCCTCGCCTTCCCCATCGGCGAATTGAAAATTATGGCGAAAGGCAAAGGGCTGCAAATCATCGGATTAAACACCGGCGAATCGATGACGCATACCGCCGTTTCTTCCGAGCCGGAAATCCTGATTGAAAGCGAAGGCAGGCGCGGCGCGGCGCACAAAGACCGCATCCCCGTCACCCTGATTGAGGCAAAACGCGGCAAAAAAGGCAGACTATTGCCCATATCGGGCAGCCTGAAACAGCTTTCTTCCCCCAAATAAACCCGGTTCCGCACATATTATGGTGATTTCCAACCCCCGCGAACTTGAAAAACTCAAAGACCGGATTCCCAATCTGATCAACATCATCCGCGTCGCCATCGTTTTCCCGCTGATGATTATGCACATCCTCGGGCTGGAAACCGGCAGCCGTGCGAACCTGCACGCTTCGTGGACGGCGTGGGCGTTTTATGTTTGGCTCGCCATTGCCTGCTGGCTGATTTTCTTTTCCATCATCCATCCGCATTGGCAATGGCAGTCGCTGAAAATGCCGCGTTTCAGCGCGGTGGCGGACATCACGATGATCGGCGTGCTGACCTATCTGTTCGGCGGCATCGACTCCGGCTTCGGCATCCTGATCCTGCCCTTCGTCGTCTGCTCCTGCCTGCTCAGCTACGGGCGTTACCCCCTGCTCTATGCCAGCTACGCCGCCATCCTGCTGATATTCAACGCCATTGTCGACGGCGATATCGGCAAATACCCGCTCATATCGGATGCCCGAACCGCCTCGGCAACCTTCATCCTCGTCGCCGCCTCCTATCTTTCCGCCATCTTCACTTCCCTGTCGGTCAAATACATCGACAGCGCCGGCCAACTGGCCCGCGACAACCACCTCGCCTACCGGCGCATCAAAGGCTTGAGCCAAACCGTACTCGAACGCGTTCAGGAAGCCGTCATCGTCATCAATACCGAAGGGCTGGCGGTGCTGTTCAACCGGAAGGCGAAAGACCTTTTCCCCGCGCTCGAAATCGGACGGCGTGCCGGCCTGTCCGATTCTGCCGCCGAACTGTGGAATCAAGCCTCTCCGCACAATTTCGAATACGTCCTCGGCACACCCGGCCTGAACGCCGGCATCCGCGCCGTTCCGGTCAACAAAGGGCCGGACAAGCTGCTCATCCTCTACATCCGCCCGCAAAGCGAAATTCAGGCGGAAGCCCTGTCCGTCAAACTTGCCGCGCTCGGACAACTGACCGCCAACCTCGCCCACGAAATCCGCAACCCGATGTCCGCCATCCGCCACGCCAACGACCTGCTGCGCGAAAATATGGAAGCGGGGGCGGCAGATCCGTTCAACGCCAAATTGTGCAAAATCATCGACGGCAACGTCTGCCGCATCGACAAAATGCTCGAAGACATTTCCTCGCTCAACAAGCGCAACAAAACCGAACGCGAAACCATCGGCCTGATACCGTTTTGGGAAGAATTCAAACAAGAGTTCCTGCTCGGCCATCCCGATGCCGCCGGCTGCATCCGTCCGGATATTCAGGGCGGTAGCCCGACCGCCTATTTCGATCCCGCCCACCTGCGGCAAATTATGTGGAACCTCGCCAACAACGCGTGGCGGCACAGCCGCAAACAGCCCTGCTCGATTTCCGTCACCATCCGCCCCGCGCAAAAAAACACCGTCTGCATCCTTTTTGCCGACGACGGCGGCGGCGTGCCGCCCGAAGTGCAGGAACACCTGTTCGAACCCTTTTACACCACGGCGGAAAACGGCACCGGCCTCGGGCTGTATGTCGCCCGCGAACTGGCTCACGCCAACTTCGGCGATTTGACCTACCTGCCCGAAGCCAAATGCTTCGAACTCACATTACCGAAAAAAAACAATGACTGAACTGCAACATCCCATCCTCGTCGTCGATGACGAAACCGATATTCTCGACCTAATGGAAATGACCCTGATGAAAATGGGGTTGCGCGTCCATACCGCGTCAGGCGTTACCGAAGCCAAAAACAAGCTCGACAGCCAACGCTATTCGCTCGTCCTGACCGATATGCGTATGCCGGACGGCTCCGGGCTGGAAGTCGTCCAACACATCAACAGCCGCCTGCTCGATACGCCGGTTGCCGTCATCACCGCCTTCGGCAATGCCGATCAGGCACAGGAAGCCCTGCGTTGCGGGGCGTTCGACTACATCCAAAAACCCATCACCCTCGCCCGGCTGCGTTCCCTCGTCAAATCGGCAATTTCCGTTTCCGAAAACCAAAACAAGATTCCCGAACCGCCCGTTCAGACGGCATCCCCCGTTTCTTCCCCCATGCCGTCTGAAGCCCCGAAACCTGCAAACGCGATACCGACGGCACCGCCCGTTTCCGCCGCCCTTCCCTATGCGGAACCCGATATGCCCCGCCTGCTCGGTAGCTCTCCGCAGATGGTTGAAGTCCGCCACCTCATCCGCCGCCTCGCGCCCGGCAAAGTACCCGTCTATATTTCCGGCGAATCCGGTACAGGTAAAGAACAAGCGGCGCGCACCATACACGAACTGTCCGACCGCGCGGACAAACCCTTTGTCGCCGTCAACTGCGGCGCGATTCCCGAAAACCTGATGGAAAGCGAATTTTTCGGCTACCGCAAAGGCAGCTTTACCGGTGCCGACAAAGACCATGCCGGTTTCTTCCGCCATGCCGACGGCGGGACGCTCTTCCTCGACGAAGTGGCCGACCTGCCCCTTTCCATGCAGGTCAAACTCTTGCGCGCAATTCAAGAAAAAGCCGTGCGCCGTATCGGCGACGCGACCGAGCAGCCCGTCGATGTCCGCATCGTCTGCGCCACCCACAAAAACCTCGAAGCCCTTGTCGAAAGCGGCGCATTCCGCCAAGACCTGTATTACCGACTCAATGTCGTCAGCCTCAATATGCCGTCCCTGCGTGAAATGCGCGAAGACTTGAAGCTGCTCATCCCCTACCTCCTGTACAAACACAGCCACAACAACCGGCCTTACACACTCTCCCCCGCCGCGCAACAGATGCTCCTGAATTACAGTTATCCGGGCAATTTCCGCGAACTCGAAAACATCCTCGAACGCGCCGTCGCCCTGTGCGTCGGACATACCGTGCAAATCGACGACCTGCAAATCCAAGATGTGCGCCACAAACCCGTCCGGACGGAAACCGCCGTCCCTGTCGCCGGTACCTTGCCGTCTGAAACAGCCGCCGCACCGTCCCGCCTTCTCCCGTTCGACCCCGATACCATGCAGATACAGGACTATCTCGACCAAATCGAACGCGACATCATCGAACAAGTCCTCAAACAAACCAAAGGCAACCGCACGCAGGCCGCCAAACTTTTGGGCATCAGCTTCCGTTCCATGCGCTACCGTATGGAACGCCTCAACATAGACTGACGGCAAAACAGCATCCGCACCATCTCCGCCCACCCGAAAAAATGCCGTCTGAAACGGCACGGGAAAGCGGGTTTGCCCCACGTCGGAACGGACACAAAACACTATGACCGACATCCTTATTGACAACACCGCCACCGAAACCGTCCGCGCCCTGATACGGGCATTCCCCCTTGTGCCCGTTTCCCAACCGCCCGAACAAGGCAGCTACCTGCTCGCCGGACACGATACCGTCAGCCTCAGGCTTATCGGGGAAAAGGGCGGCGTTACCGTCGATTTTGCCTCCGGCGCGGCACAATACCGGCGCACAAAAGGCGGAGGCGAACTCATCGCCAAAGCCGTCAACCATACCGCGCACCCCACCGTTTGGGACGCGACCGCAGGATTGGGGCGCGACAGCTTCGTCCTCGCCTCGCTCGGGCTGGCCGTTACCGCCTTCGAGCAACATCCCGCCGTCGCCTGCCTGCTTTCAGACGGCATCCGCCGTGCCCTCCTCAATCCCGAAACACAAGACACCGCCGCGCGCATCAACCTCCATTTCGGCAACGCCGCCGAACAAATGCCCGCACTTGTTCAAACACAAGGCAAACCCGACATCGTCTATCTCGACCCCATGTATCCCGAACGCCGCAAAAGTGCCGCCGTCAAAAAAGAAATGGCCTACTTCCACCGGCTTGTCGGCGAGGCGCAAGATGAGGCCGTCCTCCTCCATACCGCCCGACAGACTGCAAAAAAACGCGTCGTCGTCAAACGCCCGCGCCTCGGCGAACACCTTGCCGGACAAGCCCCCGCCTACCAATACACCGGCAAAAGCACCCGCTTCGACGTTTACCTGCCCTACGGAGCGGACAAGGGATAACGCCCATAAAACAAGACACCGAAAAATTTGCCGTTCTTATGCAAACGAGAAACCGGTTTTTGCGTTTCGACTGTTTTGGATAAGTCATCACACCTTAAAGTTTGTCATTCCCACGGAAGTGGGAATCCGATTCGTTCAGTTTTAGTTGTTTTCGAGTTTTAGGCAACTTCCAAACCGTCATTCCCGTGAAAACGGGAATCTAGAACTTCTGATTTTTCAGACGACTTTTGAACATTGCCGCTACCCAATGATCTGGATTTCCGCCTGCGCGGGAATGACGGGGTTTCAGGTTGCTGTTTTTAAGTTGCTGTTTCGGGTTGCTGTTTTTTATGGAAATGACGAGGTTTTAGATTGCGGAAATTTATCCGCTCCTCCGTCATTCCCGCGAAAGTGGGAATCTAGAAATGAAAAGCAACAGGAATTTATCGTAAATGACCGAAACCGAACGGACTAGATTCCCGCCTGCGCGGGAATGACGATGTAAAATTATCCGGGATTCAAAAAGACAGGCTTTCGCATCCGTGGGAATGACTGCGGAAAGATGATTTTTATAGTGGATTAAATTTAAATCAGGACAAGGCGACGAAGCCGCAGACAGTACAAATAGTACGGCAAGGCGAGGCAACGCCGTACTGGTTTTTGTTAATCCACTATATTTTGTCATAAAAATCCGCACCTTAATCAGTTAGCGGTTAAATCAAACTTTTAGGGTGCAGATTACTTTTTATGATGTCAGACGGCATTTCGACAGATGGCAAACCTATTTCGGTAATACCAAAAACTTAATCAATAACTCTTTGAACACAAAACCGAACACGCCCAAGCCCAAGACCAAAAACAAAATGGCGATGCCGAATTTGCCCGCTTTAGACTCCTTGCCCAAATTCCAAACGATAAAACCTAAAAAAATAATCAAGCCGGTCAGGCAGATTTTCAACGCCCAATCGGCAAAAACCGCTTCATCCATATTTTTTCCTATTGTTGATGTGTATGCCATACGCGATAAGGGTTTCAGACGGCATCTGCTGTCCAATGCCGTCTGAAACACGTAATCAGCGCGCGAGTGCCTGTTTCAAATCATCGATGAGGTCGCCAACATATTCCAAACCGACCGACAGGCGCACCAATCCGGGGCGGATGTTGGCGGCGAGTTTTTCTTCGGGCTGCATCCTACCGTGCGTGGTTGTCCACGGGTGGGTAATGGTCGAGCGCACGTCGCCGAGGTTGGCGGTGCGGGAAAAGAGTTCCACGCCGTCCACAACTTTCCACGCCGCTTCTTGATCGGCAACTTCAAAGCCGATGACGATGCCGCCGCCGTTTTGCTGTTTGCGGATAAGCTCCGCCTGCGGATGGTCGGGCAATCCGGTGTAGTACACGGCTTGAACCTGCGGCTGCACTTGCAGCCATTGCGCGATTTTCAGGGCGTTGTCGAACTGTTTTTCCATACGCAGCGACAGGGTTTCTACGCCACTCAACAACTGCCACGCATTAAACGGCGACATTGCCAGCCCGCAAGAGTTGCAATACATGGCGACCTGCGCCATCAGTTCTTCCGAACCCGCCAACACGCCGCCCATCACGCGCCCGTGTCCGTCTATGGCTTTGGTCGCGGAGGAAACGGAAATATCCGCGCCGTGTTTCAAAGGCTGCGAGCCGACGGGCGACAGCAGGCTGTTGTCCACCACCAAGAGCGCGCCGATGCCGTGCGCCAATTCCGCCAAGGCTTCCAAGTCGGCCACTTCGCCCAAGGGGTTGGACGGCGTTTCCAAAAACAGCAGTTTGGTGTTGGCTTTGACGGCGGCTTTCCATTCGTTTATATCAGTCGGCGAAACGTGGCTCACTTCGATGCCGAATTTGGTAACGATGTTATTGATAAAGCCGACGGTCGTGCCGAACAGGCTGCGGCTCGAAATTACATGGTCGCCCGCCTGCAGGAAGGTGAAAAACGCCGCTTGAATCGCGGACATGCCCGTCGAAGTGGCGACCGCGCGTTCCGCACCTTCCAAAGCGGCGATGCGTTTTTCAAAGGCGGCTGTGGTCGGGTTGGCGGTACGGGTATAAGTGAAGCCTTTGATTTTTTTTGAAAACAAATCGGCAGCGTGTTGGGCGTTGTCCCACATGAAGCTGCTGGTCAGAAACAAGGCCTGATTGTGTTCGCGGTATCCGGTTTGTTCTTTGCCGCCGCGTATGGCGAGCGTCTGCGGGTGGAGTTTTTTGCTCATTGGTGATTCCTCGGTTTTGTCCGTTCGGCAACGGGGCGTGCGCCCATTGTTTAATTTATTAATATTTTGCGCCCGTTCCGTGTGCCTTTCAAGTCGGACGGGCAGGAAAATGCCGTCTGAACACGGCTTTCAGACGGCATGACGGTCAGCGTTTGTATTTTAACTCGTACTTGATGTCGTTGAGGATTTTGCGGATATCGTGTTCCAACACGTCTTCAACTACCGCACCCGCCTGCTCGTGCAGCATTTGCTGGAGCTGATAAGTAAAGAGCGCCATCTGCTTTTGCACCGCCGTTCGGATGATGCCGTTGACGGTATCGGTCAGATGTGGGCGCAGACGTTTGATCAGCCGTTCGGTCAGCTCCTGTTCGGACAGGCAGAACACTTCGCGTCGGTTGACGGCTTTCGGATTCAGAATATTGAGACAGACGGGCATCAATGTTTCTTCCTCATCGTTTTCCCCGTTTTCCGAAACCGCCTGCTCATTCATACCGGACTCTGACTCGTCGGCGTTTTCCCCGCCCTCAATCTGTGCGGTTTCAAATTCGACACTGTCTTTTTTTGCATTGAACCAGATTTTCCGCTGCGATTCGATGTGTTTTTCTGAAACCGACATTTGCAGGGAAGCCTGTGCATTGAGCCAGTTTTCCTGAAGAATGACCATCGGGTCGGTTTCGACTTCTTCTCCGCAATCGGCAACGGTGCTGTTGTGTTCCTCCTGCCATTTCTTCAGATAAGCCTTTAACACACGGTCTCGGTTTGCATCGTCCAATTTCGGTATGGGCTCTTCCTTTCCGACTTCAGAGGGTTTGGTCAGCGGCGCATAGGCAGGCGAGGTATTCATACGGCGCGTCTGACGCAGGTTTTCCAGGCGTTTTTCCCAATTTGGCTCTTTATCCTGATTGTTTGTATCCATTTTTTCGGCTTCCGGTTCTTAATCTTTGCAGGTGGGCAAACCCGCGCCCAAAGCGCAGTTTGATATAATGGCGCATTTTAACAGATTCATAAGGATCCATCATGAGCAGTATCGAACAGCGTTTGGAATATCTGGAAGAGGCAAACGACGTGCTGCGTATGCAGAACCACGTCCTGTCCACCGCCTTCAAAGCCTTAATCCGCGCCCTTCCCGCCGACACCGCCGAAGTCGCGGTCGAGTCGATTCAGCTTGCTTTTGAGGATGCCTTGGCAGAATTGAGCTATGAGGACAGCCCGCATACGGATTTGTTCCACGACGTTACTTATGCGTTTTTCCGTGAAAAAGAACGTTAATTTTGTGTTAAACTGATTTTTTAGGCTTTTTGATTACCGAAAGGAATGTTGATGAATATGAAAAAATGGATTGCCGCCGCCCTTGCCTGTTCCGCACTCGCGCTGTCTGCCTGCGGCGGTCAGGGCAAAGATGCCGCCGCGCCTGCCGCCAACCCCGACAAAGTGTACCGCGTGGCTTCCAACGCCGAGTTTGCCCCCTTTGAATCTTTAGACTCGAAAGGCAATGTCGAAGGCTTCGACGTGGATTTGATGAACGCGATGGCGAAGGCGGGCAATTTTAAAATCGAATTCAAACACCAGCCGTGGGACAGCCTTTTCCCCGCCTTGAACAACGGCGATGCGGACGTTGTGATGTCGGGCGTAACCATTACCGACGACCGCAAACAGTCTATGGACTTCAGCGACCCGTATTTTGAAATCACCCAAGTCGTCCTCGTTCCGAAAGGCAAAAAAGTATCTTCTTCCGAAGATTTGAAAAAGATGAACAAAGTCGGCGTGGTTACCGGCTACACGGGCGATTTCTCCGTTTCCAAACTCTTGGGCAACGACAATCCGAAAATCGCGCGCTTTGAAAACGTTCCCCTGATTATCAAAGAACTGGAAAACGGCGGCCTGGATTCCGTGGTCAGCGACAGCGCGGTCATTGCCAATTATGTGAAAAACAACCCGGCCAAAGGGATGGACTTCGTTACCCTGCCCGACTTCACCACCGAACACTACGGCATCGCGGTACGCAAAGGCGACGGGGAAACCTTAAAAGTAATGAACGATGCGTTGAAAAAAGTACGCGAAAGCGGCGAATACGACAAAATCTACGCCAAATATTTTGCAAAAGAAGGCGAACAGGCTGCAAAATAAGCCCGCCCGTCCGAACAAAATGCCGTCTGAAGCCCTTTCAGACGGCATTTTTTATTGTCTGTGCCGTTTTGTGTCGGGACGGCAACGTTTATTGCAGCGCGGCATTGTTGTGCCGCCATTTGGGTTTTCAGACGGCATTATCCCACCGCCGTCATTCCCATCCCGAACTGTCGGGCAGTGGCAGTTTTTAAAGATTATAAAAACCCGTCATTCCCACGCAGGCGGGAATCCGGACCATTGGACAGCGGCAATATTCAAAGATTATCTGAAAGTTTGAGATTCTAGATTCCCGTTTTCACGGGAATGACGAAAAGTTGCGGACAGCAGGGGAATGACGGAGTTTCAGACGGCATTTAATGCCTTGTCGGGCTTCAGACGGCATCGCCCACCGCCGTCATTCCCGCATAAGCGGGAATCCAGACCTTCGGGGTGGAGGAAATATTCAAAGGTTATCTGAAGATTTAGAGGTTCTAGATTCCCGTTTCCACGGGAATGACGAAAAGTTGCGGAAATAACGAAAAGTCGTGATGACGGCGCATCCGCCCGACCGTCATTCCCGCGCAGGCGGGAATCCAGACCTTGGGATAGCGGCAATATTCAAAGGTTATCTGAAGATTTAGAGATTCTAGATTCCCGTTTTCACGGGAATGACAAAAAGTTGCGGACAGCAGGGGAATGACGGAGTTTCAGACGGCATTTAATGCCTTGTCAGGCTTCAGACGGCATCGCCCGCCTGTTTTAATATGGCGGCAAACCGCCCCGACAAAAAAACAATCCGGAACGCGTCTGACCGTTCCGGATTGTTTTCAGGCGCATCCGCGCATCAGAACATACTGCGCACGCCCATATTGACCTGCCAATTCTGGCGCATCGTGTGCATCGAAGACCTTTGCGCCTCAAAATAAAGCTGCCGTCCGTTTTCGGCATTGCGGTGCACCACGCCCAAGCCGTATTCCAACCAGCCGCCACGGTGTTTGAATTCCTCTACGGCAGAGCCGTTGAACCTGTGGCGGATCGTGCCGATAAACTCGCGTTTGTACATCAGCTTGCCGTAGATATTCAGCCTGCCGCCGTCCAAACCGTCCACGCCCGCCCGAAAGCCGAACCGCCCCAGCAGGCTGCGGAAGTTGTCCGTTTCGGCAGACAGACCGTTTGACAGCGAAAAGCCGTAGCCGCGCGTAAACCAGTAGGACAACTGCGCTTCCGGCTGCCACCAATAGGTTTTGCCGCCGTCCTGTTTTTCCATCCGCCTGCCGGTTTCGGCGGAAAGCATATAGGCATTCAGGCGCGCCTCGTCCGACTCGACATGGACTCCGGAGTAATTGGTCAGCCCGTAGCTGCCCTTATATCGGGCGATGTTGGCGACCAAATCATAATAAGCCCTGCTTTCCCGATTGAGCCAGGTGGAATAAACGCCTGCCGTCCTGCCGTAGATTTTGCCGATGCCGGCGTAGTCTTCGGGGGTGTAGGACGATTGGAGGTGGCGGAGCATCAGCCCTTTGTAATGAATCCATTTGTCGCCGAACCCCATCCTGTTGAAGCCGCCGGCAAAGCCCCAATAGCGGTTGCTGTAGCCGCCCACGCGGTAATCGCTGCGGCTGCCGGCGAATTTTCCGCCGACGCGTTTGATCCAAACGTTGTTGTCTTCCTGCGGCGTTCCGTCGGCGTGGATTTCGCCCATACGCTGCACCAGCGTTTCATCGGAAACCGCGTTCAACTGATACAAAGCCTCGCCGAAGAGGACGCCGCTCGATGCGCCCGTCGACAATGTTGACGCGAAAAGGTAGAAGTCCCGCTTGCCGTCGGGGGTAATTTCGACATATTTGGATTTTTCCGACTCATCCAAGGCAAAACACCATCCTCCCTGTTCCGTACAGCGGACATTCAATTTGTATGATGCTTTATTGTCTTCTTGATTGCCCTTGTTTTCGACCAGCTTTAAAAATTCCCTACCCGTCGTTGGTGCCTTGGCATTGTCTTCATATTCGATGATGTGTACGCCTTCGCTGCCTTCGCGCGTAATCAGCTTGTCCGACTTGCCGCTCACGATGTTGCCCTGCATTTTGAACACGCCACCGTTTCCCTTCAGGCTGGATACGGAGACGTTTACATTCCTGCTGCCGTCCGAAAAGCTCACTTCCGCGCCGTTGCTGATGTCCAAGCCGTTGATTTTTGAAGTATTCTGCACATTCCAGCTCGCGCCGTCCTTCATCGTCATATTGATGGATGACGCGCTGTTTTTACGGTCTTCCTCAAACAGGGGTTGTCCGCTGGGCGGATTATCGGGGTCGTCGGGATCGCCGGTATATTGTCGTTTGCCGATATGGGCTTCCCCGTTGAGATAAGAATTTTTGTTTTTCAGGCTTAAATTTATCACGCCGCCGTTGAGGACGTGGATGTCGCCGTCGATTTGCACCGTTCCGTCGCCCTTGATGTCCACGCTGCTGTTTTTACCGTCCACATTCAAAGCGTCGCCGATGGATTTTTGTTTCCCACTTTCTTCAAGCACCGGCTGCATGTCGATTTTGACATCGCTATGGAAGGTGGCGCGGTTGTACGAATCTTCCGGCACATCCTCGCTGGTGCTGCTTCTTTTCGGCAGGTTTCCCACATAAACACCGTAGTTTTCGGCATTCTTCTTATCGCCGCGATCCACCTTGATGCTGACCCCGCCGCGAAAATCCATTTCGGTCTGGTTGACGACCGTTTTTTGCCTTCCCGACGTGTTGATGGTTACATTCTTATATTGCGTTATCGAGATGCCGCGCCCGCGCAACGTTCCGGATTTGACGTATATGTTCAGATTGGAACCTGCTTCCGACTCGATTTTGGTATGGTTTTTGTATCCTTCGGAATATTTGGTTGTATTATTCTTAAATAACTGTATGCCGTTCCCTTGGGTTTTGTCGCCTGTTTTGGTGCCGTCTGTATAAAGATAGTTGTTTCCCTTAAAGGTCAGGGTTGTGTCCGACATACCGTAAGGGTTTGTCAAAGTGTCGTTTGCGAAAATGGCATCCGTTGAAGAGCTATTTTTGACCGATACGTTTTCCAAGGTAATGTCGTTGCCCTTTGCCTCATAGGTTTTGTCTGCAAACAAAATCCCGGCACTTTGAACACTTGACGAAAGCGTGTATCGACCGCCGTTCACCGACCCTATAGGTTTTGTCTTTTCGATGGTCCAATGCGCGGGCTCTTTCAACACTTCGCCCCTTGCATCTTTCAACGACGCTTTACCACTTACATCTGTCAAATCTTTTTCACCGAGAGAAGGGTTGCCCTTGACGGTAATGATATTTTTCGCGCCTTTGCCATTGGCGGCAATAACCAGGGAATTAATCGGCTTGACGGCAGTTGCGCCCGAATAATCGAAAGTATGTTCGTTGGTCTGGTTTTTGGTCGCTATCGCCGCCGTATGATTGGGTTTTTCCAAAATCGTACCGGAAGCGGCAATGCTTTTTTCCATACCCGCAGCCAACAGGCAACCGGAAAGGAGGCAGCGGGCGATTGTTTCATCTTTCATAAGTTTTCCACACTTCTTGCATATTATTCTTAATTTTATACCAATCAGGTAATCCAATCAGAAAAAAAAAAAAAAAAAAAAAAAAAAAATAA